>JBBIMQ010000251.1:0-4491 GCA_037444345.1 Gemmatimonadota bacterium
CCTCGCAGGACTCGCTCCGAAGCCTCATCCGCCGGGTGCAGTAGCCTGCGGTTTGCCCCCCCCGCAGTGTGACGCAGATCACCCCCACGCTGTCCTTCCCCCCCTGAAACCTTGCCACCGTGAACTCGTCCAGATGGCGGCTTTCACGAAAAGGCTGGACCGGGGCTGCTAGATTGAGGCCGGTTCCAGCGCCGGTCCTCGGGCCGGGCGCAGCAGTCACTCGCTCAAGGAGCGGTCATGAAGCGCGCGTTCGTGGCGGGTTTGGCTCTCGGTGGACTCCTCATGGTCAGCCCTGGAAGTGTCCAGGCCCAGTCGGGACTGAGCTTCGGTATCGGGGGCGGCGGGACGCTCCCGACCGGGGACTTCGCTGATTTCTCGAAGCCGGTGGGATGGCAGGGCACGGCGATCGTGGGGTATCAGCCGGCCGGCAACGTGGGAGCCCGGGTGGATTTCCTCTACGGCCAGACCAATTTCGACCAGGACGAGGCCGGGGTGGATGGCAAGACCACACTCGCCGGCGGGCTGGCGAGCCTGGTGTACCGCTTCCCGACCGCGGGTTCGGTGAAGCCGTATATCCTGGGCGGCGCCGGGGTCTATAACGTGAAGACTGACCCGGACGGAGCGCCCTCGGACGACGAGACCAAGTTCGCCGCGGGTGGCGGGCTCGGGATCAAGTTCCGGGCGGGCTCGGATGCGAGTTTCTTCGTCGAGGGCCGGTTCGTCAACGTCTTCACCAGCGGGAGCGACGCCAACTTCATTCCGGTCACGGTCGGGGTGACGTTCGCCACCCGCTGACCGGGGCGTCGGGGTTCGCCTGCGCGGCCGCCCTCCGTCCGGAGGCGGCCGCGTTGGCTTCTGGAGGAAGGCGGGGTGAGGTCGCATATTCCCCGGCGCGAGGCCACGCCTGCCCGGAGCCCCGCACCACGCGACCCGGCCCCTGGCCGGACCGCCGACCCCCCGGAACCGACAGCACCCATGAAGACCATCATCGAGCCCTTCCGGATCAAGTCTGTCGAGCCCATCCGGCTCACGACCAGGGAGGAGCGCGAGGCAAAGCTCCGGGAGGCATGGTACAACGTCTTCCTCCTTCACGCCGACGACGTGCTGATCGACCTGCTCACCGACAGCGGCACCTCGGCGATGAGCAGCGCGCAGTGGGCGGCGGTCATGCGAGGGGACGAATCCTACGCCGGGAGCCCGTCCTTCTACCGCTTCGAGCGGGCGGTGCGCGACATTTTCGGGTTCCGGTATGTGCTCCCAACCCATCAGGGCCGGGCAGCGGAACGGATTCTCTTCTCCGTCCTGTGCCAGCCGGGCGACGTGGTGCCGAGCAACACGCACTTCGACACCACCCGGGCGAACCTCGAGTACGCAGGCGCCAAGGCGGTGGATCTGCCCGTGCCCGAAGGGCGCGAGGTGGCGGCGCGGCATCCATTCAAGGGGAACATGGATGTGGCAGCGCTCGAGCGCCTCATCGCCGAGACCGGGCGCGAGCGGATCCCGCTCTGCATGCTCACGGTCACCAACAACTCCGGCGGCGGGCAACCGGTCTCGATGGAGAACATCAGGGCGGTGAGCGCGGTCTGCCGCCGCCACGGCATCCCCCTCTACCTCGATGCCTGCCGCTTCGCCGAGAACGCCTGGTTCATCAAGATCCGGGAGCCGGGATATCAGGACCGCCGCCCAATCGAGATTGCCCGCGAGATGTTCTCCTACGCCGACGGCTGTACCATGTCGGCCAAGAAGGACGGGCTGGCCAACATCGGGGGATTCCTGGCCAGCAACGATGCCCAGGTGGCGCAGGAGGAGCGGAATCTTCTGATCCTGACCGAGGGGTTCCCCACCTATGGCGGGCTGGCGGGTCGCGACCTCGAGGCGATCGCGGTGGGGCTCTACGAGGCGCTGGAGGAGGACTATCTCCTGTACCGGATCAGGTCCACGACCTACCTCGGCGACCACATCGCCCGGGAGGGGGTGCCGATCGTCCAACCCCCCGGTGGGCACGCCGTCTACATTGACGCGAAGGCCTTCTTCCCCCAGATCCCGCCGCTCGAGCTTCCGGGACAGGCCCTGGTGGTGGAGCTCTATCGAGAGGCGGGGATCCGGGCGGTGGAGATCGGCACCGTCATGTTCGGCCGCCGCGATCCGGCGACGGGAGCCGAGACCGCAGCGCCGATGGAGCTGGTGCGGCTCGCCCTTCCCCGCCGGGTCTACACCCAGAGCCACGTAGATTACGTGGTGGAGGCAATCGTGAACGTGTTTCGACGCCGGGAAGGGGTGCGGGGCTACCGGTTCCTGGAGCAGGCGCCCTTCCTGAGGCACTTCACGGCGAAGTTCGCCCCGCTGGACCTCTCGTGAACCGTCTTGCGCCTGCCGTCTCGCCGTATCTCCAGGCCGCGGCCCACCAGCCGGTGCACTGGTTTCCCTGGAGTGCGGAGGCGTTCCGGCACGCGGCCGAACTCGACCGGCCGATCCTGCTCGACATTGGTGCCGCGTGGTGCCACTGGTGCCACGTCATGGATCGGGAATCCTACGAGGATCCCGAGCTGGCGCGGTTCCTGAATCAGCACTTCGTGTGCGTCAAGGTGGACCGCGACGAGCGGCCCGATGTGGACGCCCGGTACCAGCGGGCGGTCCAGGCCATCACGGGTCAGGGGGGCTGGCCCCTGACCGCCTTCTTGCTTCCCGACGGGGAGCTGTTCTACGGCGGGACCTACTTCCCGCCGGACGGCAAGTACGGGCGTCCCGGTTTTCGGACCGTGCTGGCCGAGGTCGTGCGGATCTACCGGAGTCAGCGCGACCGGGTGACGGCCCAGGCCCGCGCCCTGCACCGGGCGCTGGCGGAGCACCTGGACGAATCGGCGCCCGGGGAGCCTGGCCCCGGGCTGCTCGCCCACGCCACCGAGCAGATCGGGCAACTCTTCGACCCCCGGCACGGAGGGTTCGGCACCCGGCCCAAGTTCCCCCATCCGGCCGCGGTCACGTTCCTCCTCACCCGCTTCTACGACACCCGGGACCCTGCGCTTCGAACCATGGTGGATCGGACGCTCCTCCGTATGGCGGCGGGCGGGATTCACGATCAGCTGGGCGGCGGCTTCCATCGTTACAGCGTGGACGCCGGGTGGATCGTGCCGCATTTCGAGAAAATGAGTTACGACAACGCCGAGTTGCTCAAGGCCTATCTCGACGGCTACGCGGCGTTCGGCGTGCCCGAGTACGCCGAGGCGGCGCGCGGCATCGTGCGCTGGGTGCGGGAGGTGCTGGCCGATCCCGCGGGCGGTTACGGCGCGAGCCAGGATGCCGACGTGGGCTTGCACGACGACGGCGACTATTACACCTGGACGCTCGAGGAAGCCGCGGCGGTGCTGGAGCCGGAGGAACTGGCGGTGGCCGCGGCGTACTACGACATCGGTACTGCGGGGGAGATGGATCACAATCCCTCCAAGAACGTCCTGTACCGGGCCGAGCCGATCGAGCGCATCGCCGGGCGGCTGGGGCAAGAGGTGGAGGTGGCGGCCCGGCGCCTGGCAGGGGCCGTCGCGAAGCTCTGCGCCGCCCGCGCGCGCCGGCCGGCACCGGCGGTGGATCGCACCCGCTACACCAACTGGAACGGGATGCTGGCCGGGGCACTCATCCGGGCCGGGCCGGTGCTGGACGACCCCTGGGCGCTGGAGCACGGCCTCGCCACGCTGCGGCGGATTCGGCGGGAGGCCCGCGATCCGGCGGCGCTGCCTCACAGCCCCGGCGGCGTGGACGGGCTGCTCGACGACCAGGTCCAGGTGGCGGCGGCCGCCCTCGATGCGTTCGAGGCGACCGCCGATCTCAGCTGGCTCGAGTGGAGCGCCGCGCTGCTCGACCGAGTGTGGCAGGAGTACCGCGATCCCGCCGGCGGCGGGCTGTGCGATACGGCACTGCACCGCTCGGGCGAAGGCCTGCTTCCCACCCGCGCCAGGCCGGTCCAGGATGCGCCCACCCCGTCGCCCAATGGGGTGGCGGCGCTGGCCTGTGCCCGTCTGGCGGAGCTTACCGGGGCGGCGAAGTGGCGGGAGCGGCATGCGGAGCTGGTATCGGCCTTCGCCGGTAGAGCCGCCGAGCTGGGTCTGTTCGCCGCGACGATGCTCCTGGCGGTGGACTGGGCCGTGAACCCGCCCACGCACCTGGTGATTGCGGCAGGCTCCGGGGACGAGCAACGCCGCCTGGCCGGGGTCATGCACCGGCAGGCGCTCCGGACCTTCGCGCCACGGCGGGTGGTCCACCGGCTGGACCCCGACACACCGGACTCCTCTCGTCTGCCCCTGCCGCTCCAGGAAGTGCTCGTCCCGGCCCCGGTGACCCGAGGGTATCTTTGCCTCGGGGCCACCTGTCTGGCTCCGGTCGAGGGGGATGAGGAGTGGGCCCGCGCGCTCGAGGCGGTGCGCGAGGGGCGAGCCGGCGGGTCGAAGGATTGACGGAGCCAGACCAAGCTTCTTCATTCCGGCTATCCCTCCACTG
>JBBIMQ010000252.1:0-4453 GCA_037444345.1 Gemmatimonadota bacterium
CGAGATCCTGGTCACCGACGCGGTCGTGGCGCGGACGGGCGGGCTCGTCCGCGTGGGTCCGCCCCAGCAGGTGCAGGTCAAGGGCGGCAGCAGCCCCGTGACCGTGCACGAGCTGCTGGGACTGGCCAGGGAGGAGCCGGGCGGCGCCACCCGGCCGGTGCGAACGAGCGAGATGCCGCGCGGCGTGGCCTCGATGCCGAGCCGTCCCTCGAGTCGGGACAGCTCGGTCGCCGTCTCACGGGCCGCCGCCGCGAGCCGGGCCGCGGCCGGGGCGAGCGAGCAGCCGGCTCTCCCGGCGCCGGATCCCCTCGAGGCCATGCTGCCCCGCGTGAAGGTCGAGGAACCGCGGAAGGGCTGAGCCGGCCCGTCTCCGGTTTCTGCCCGCCCCGGCCATGACCTCGGACCTTCCCACCCGCATTGACCGCGCGGCGCTGGAGCGCATCATCCAGCGCGCGGCCGAGCTGCAGACCGGCGAGCGCGAGATCGGCGACGCCCTCACCCCCGAGGAGGTCCTCGCGCTCGGCAAGGAAGTGGGAATCCCCGAGCGGTATCTCCGGCAGGCCCTGCTCGAGGAGCGAACCCGGCTGGCGCCGCCCGCCCCCGGGGGGGTGCTCGGTCGCGCCATCGGCCCGGCTGCGGTAACCGCACAGCGCGTGGTGCAGGGAACGCCTGACGAAGTGGAGGCGCGACTCATCCGCTGGTTCGAGGACCAGGAACTCCTGGCCATCCAGCGGCAGCAGCCCGGAAGGATCACCTGGGAGCCTCTGCGCGGGATGCAGGTCGCCCTCCGCCGATCCGCCGCGGCCCTGGGCACCCGCCGCCGCCCCTTCATGCTCCAGCGAGCCAACCTGGTCTCGGCGACCCTCCTCCCGCTCGAACCCGGTTACTGCCACGTCACCCTGGTGGCCGAGCTGCGCAACGCCCGCGCCTCGGTGGTGGGAGGCGCCGCGATGTGCAGCGCGCTCGGCCTCGCCGCGGCGGCTGCCCTCGCGGTGATGACTCCGTTCTGGTGGGTTGCCGCGGCCCCGTTGCCGCTCAGCTTCGCGCTGGCCTGGGGCATCGCCCGGCAGTTCGCCCCGGTCGTGGAACGCACCCGGCTGGGCCTCGAACGGGCCCTGGATCATCTGGAGCGCGGCGAGGTGAAACCGTCCCACGCCCTTCCACCCGGCCAGCCCGGCCTGCTCGGCGCGATCCTGGACGAAGTGCGGCGGGCTCTCGGGTAGCCGGCGCTCCCCTCTGGTTCATCACTCCCTCGCGAGGCTCGCGATGCTCCTGCCCCACGCCGACACTGGTGCCTCCTGGCTGGGCTATGACCTTCCCCGGCTCCACGCCGCGCTGAACGACTTCCCGGCGGCCCTCCTGGTCGCCGCCGTGCTGTTCGACCTGGTCGCCCTGCTCGCGCGCCGCGACTCGCTCAGGGTGGCAGGGTTCTGGTGCCTGGTGGCCGGTGTCGCCGGCACCGGCCTCGCCGTTGTTTCGGGCCTGCTTGCCGAAGACCTGATCCCCCACGGCGGCAGCGCTCACGCGCTGATGGAAGAACATGAGCGCCTGGCACTCGTCACGCTCGGGCTCTTCGCCGCCGCCCTGGCCTGGCGGCTGGTTCGGGAGCGGAGCTGGAGCCCCGGCGAGCGAATCGCGCAGCTCGGCCTCGCCCTGATCGCCACCGTGACGCTGGTCGCGGCGGCGCAGCACGGCGGAGACCTCGTCTTCGAGCACGCCGGAGGCATCCGGACCGAAGTGCTGGAGAAGGAACTGCAGGCCCGCTCGGCCGGCCATGAACATCCGGAGTGACGCGGCGGCGCTGGCAGCGGCCCTCGGGGCCCTCGCCTGCCAGCCCGCCACCACCCGGCCCTACTTCGGTCCCGTGACCGGAGCGCCCCAGGTCGAGGTACGCCTTCCCATCCCCCAGGCGACCCGGGCCTTCGCCGACCTGCTTCGCGGCGACACGATCCCGCTCCTTCACCTCGAGCCGCGCGACGGATATATCGAATCCGTCTGGTTCGACGCCAGGACCAAGGCCCCCACGCGAGCCCGCCCGCTGGGCCCCGACGTGGTGCAGGTGCGGGTCTGGATAGACCCCGGCCGCCCCGGATTCAGCCGCCTCACCGCAGAGACCGTCTATCGCCCCCTCGCCGATCCCTCGGTGGACCAGCGTTCCCTCGATCGCCAGGTGCCCCCCGACCACCCGGTCGGCGCGAGGATGAAGGCACTGGTGGAGGGGATGGTGAGACTTTACGGGGGGCCGGGCGAGGCTGGCGGCGGGAAATAGCGCTCATGCCGGCCAACAGGGTAGTGGCAACATTGAGCCTGCGGCCGGAGGCAATCGGTGAGGCGGAACTTGCGGAGTCAAGGGCGCCAGCGAGGCCGGGAACCGGACCTGGAGGCCTTGCCGCCTACCGCGCACCGCCCAGGTACGCCCGCACCCACTCCTCCAGCCGGCCCAGGTCGAGCCCCGTATCCTTGCAGGGACCGGCCGGGAGCGTCATCGTGAGCCCGAGCACCGGGACCTTCCCGGCCACATCGTGCAGACCCGTGACCATGTCCCGTTCGCACGCCACCGCCACGACCGCGCGCGGGCGGCGTTCCCGGATCACCCTCCGGGCGAGCTGACCCCGGGTCGCGACGAAGACCGGCACCTCGTACTTGCCGGCGATCGCCAGCACACCGTCCAGCGCGGCCTTTGACAGGCAGCGGGGAATGAGGAGCAACAGCTCGCCCCTGCTCGCCCTCCAGCCCCGCAGCAGGGCCAGCGCATTGTAGACCTTGACCGCCGCGTTCTCCACCCAGTCTCGCCGCCCGAACCGGGCGGCGAGGGCCGAAGTCAGCCGCATCACCTGAAGCAGGGGGCCGCGCTCGGCCAGCCGTTCGGGCAGCAGGGGAACCCGGAGCGCGTACGACACGGCGAGCAGGGTCCACCAGAGCCAGGCCAGCCCCGCCAGGCCGCCGAGCCCCACCCAGAGCCAGTCGGGGAGTGAGGGGTGGAGAAGCTGGGCGCGCGGCGCGAGCAGGTAGAGTGCCGCCGCGGCGAGACCGCCCACCGCGAGGATCGCTGCAGCCGACCAGCCGAGGAACAGGCGAGGAGGACTGTCGAAGTTGCCCCCGTTGGGCAGCGGCCGCCCGTCCCATTCGTCCCATTCGTGGCCGAGCCGGCGATCAATCTCGAGATGAACCAGCTGCGCCCGCGGGATCTCCGACATGGGCGCTAACACTTCCCGGCCCGGCATGCCCTGTCAAGGGTTGGCAGGCTACCTTTTCCGGCATGAGCGCTCCGCCCGGCTTCCGGGGCTGTTTCCGAAACGACCTGCGCGCCCGCGCGGCCTACGCCGAAAGCGCCGGCATCTACCGGGTGGTGCCCGCCGCGGTGGCGGTGCCGGCAAACCTGGCGGACCTGATCGCTCTGACTGCCTGGGCTCGTGCCGAGGGCCGGCACCTGACCCCGCGCGGGGCGGGGAGCAGCATCCCCGGGAGCGCCGTGGGCGAGGATGTCATCGTGGACCTGCGCGAGGGGATGCCGCGGCGCCTCGACATCGCCCCCGAGCGGCGTCTCGCCATCACCAGCGCCAACGTCTCGCTGGGCGAACTCAACCAGCGGGCGGCGCGGTTCGGGCTCCGCCTGCCGCCGGACCCCTCCAGCGGCGCCTGGGCGACGCTCGGCGGGATGGTGGCCTGCAACGCCGCAGGCGCGCGCTCGGTCAGATACGGCAGCGTGCGCCCCTGGGTCCTCGGCCTCGAGCTGGTGACGGCGGATGGGGAAACCGGCTGGCTCTGGCGCGAAGCGGCCCGCCCGGCCGCGCCCCAGGCGAGGTCCGACGGGGGGAGCCTCGCAGCCCTCGAGCGATTCGAGGCCGATGCCGCCCCGGCCCTGCGCGCCGCGGCCGAGCTGGTGCGCGCCAGGTTCCCCCGAGTGCGGAAGAACTCGTCAGGGTACGCCCTCGATCGCTGGCTCGAATCCGGCGACGTTCTCGATCTCCTCGTGGGAGCCGAAGGCACCCTGGGATTCGTCACCACGATCGCGTGGCGCCTGGACCCGTTGCCCCCGGCGCGCGCGGCCCTCCGCGTCGCTCTCGCCTCGCTCGACGATCTCGAAGCAGCCGTGCGGGTCCTGGCCGCCCTGGAGCCCTCGGCCGTCGAACTCCTCGATCGTACTTTCCTCGATCTGATCGGCCGGGCCGGTCGCGAGTCACCTGGCCTCCCAGGCGGGACCCAGGCGATCCTTCTCGTCGAGTTCGAGGCGGAAACCGGCGCCGCCGCCCGGAGCCGTGCCGGCGACGCGGCCCGAAGCCTGAAAGACCTCGCGCTCGAGGTCGTGACCGCGCTCACCCCCGAGGAGGAACGCCGCCTCTGGACGCTGCGGCATGCCGCGAGCCCCATCCTCGCCAGCCTGCCCCCGAGCCGCCGCTCGCTCCAGGTGATCGAGGACGGCTGCGTGCCCCTGCCCAACCTGGGCCGCTAC
>JBBIMQ010000253.1:0-4447 GCA_037444345.1 Gemmatimonadota bacterium
GACCCCGATCTACCAGACATCCACCTACGTGCAGGAGGGCCTGGGCCGCCACAAGGGGTACGAATACGCCCGAACCCAGAACCCCACCCGCGAGGCGCTGGAACGGTGCGTCGCCGCGCTGGAAGGCGGGGACTACGGTTTTGCGTTCAGCTCGGGCCTGGCCGCGCTGGATGCCACGCTCAAGCTGTTGCGCGCCGGCGATCACGTGGTCTCCGGCGACAACATCTACGGCGGTAGCCACCGGCTGATGGCACAGGTCTTCGCGTCCCTCGGGCTTCGCTTCACCTTCGTGGACATGCGGGAGCCCGAGAACGTGGTCCGGGCCATCACCCCGGCCACTCGCATGATCTACTGCGAGACCCCGACCAACCCGATGATGTTCCTCGCCGACCTCGCGGCCGTGGGCGACATCGCCCAGGCACGGGGCCTGCTCCTGGTCGTGGACAACACCTTCGCCACACCCTGCTTCCAGCGGCCCCTCGAGTTCGGCGCCGACCTGGTGCTCCACTCCACGACCAAGTACCTCAACGGCCACTCGGACATGGTGGGCGGCCTGCTGGTCACCCGCCGGGAGGACCTCGCCGAGCGCCTCGGGTTCATCCAGAACGCCTCCGGGGCCGTGCCGGGCCCGATGGACTGCTGGCTCGCGCTCCGCGGCCTCAAGACCCTCCCACTCCGCATGCGCCAGCACGATCTGAACGGCCGCACCATCGCCGAATGGCTCGCCCGCCATCCTCGCGTCGTGCATGTCTATTACCCCGGACTTCCCTCGCACCCCCAGCACGCGCTAGCCACGCGCCAGATGAGCGGGTTCGGCGGGATGATCTCCGTCGAGCTGGGAGACCCAGCTCGAGCCCGCCGCTTCGTGGAGCGCACCCGGCTCTTCCTCCTGGCCGAATCGCTGGGCGGGGTCGAGAGCCTGGTCGGCCACCCGGCCAGCATGACGCATGCCTCGGTGCCCCTCGAGCTGCGGCAGGCCATGGGCCTTACGGACAGTCTCGTCAGGTTGTCGTGTGGAATTGAGGATGCGGAGGATCTTCTGGCGGACCTGGAGCACGCCCTGGCGGACGACTAGCATGGCACCGGGGCCGAGTTGCTTCGACACGCTCCACAGCGCCGGGCCCGGTCCGGATGCGCGAGGTCCGCGCCGAAGCACCGCCGGCCTCCGCCTGCCGCGGGCTGAAACCCGCCCGCCGTTCTGCCGTACCGCCCAGGTGACCGCGCGCGCGAGCCGACCATGACCTCGACCACCCCTGCCCCACGCCCCCGCCGAGTGCTGTCCGGCATCGCGGCCGTCTCCTGGGAACACCCTGCCGATCGTGCCGCGCTCCAGGCGCTCCGGGCCGCCCCGGGGTTCGAGGAGGTGGTCAAGAAGGTCATCGCCGTGCTCGGCGGCGAGCGGGGGATTCGCCTCCTGTTCCAGGCCAACGCGGTGCGAGCGGGGCCGGATCAGTTTCCCCGGCTCTACGCTCTGCACCTGGAGGGCTGCACCACATTCGACTGGCCCCGGGTGCCAGAGCTCTACGTCTCTCAGACTCCCCTCTTCAACGCCGGCGCGTTCGGGGTGGACGACCCGTTCGTGGTCTTGCACTCGGCGGCGCTCGAGATTCTGGACGAGGATGAGATCCGGGTGCTCCTGGCCCACGAGCTGGGCCACGTCATGAGCGGACATGCGCTCTACCGGACCATCGCCGAGATCCTGCTCGTGGTCAGTCTCGGGTCGCTCCCGTTCCTGGCCGGCATTGCGCTCTTGCCGATCCGGCTGGCCTTCCTCGAGTGGTACCGTAAATCGGAGCTCTCGGCGGATCGGGCCGGGCTTCTGGGCAGCCAGGACCCGATCGCGGCGCAGCGGCTGTTCATGAAGCTGGCGGGCGGCGTCCGGAGCGGCCAGTACGCCGATGTCCTGAACGTGGACGCCTTCGTCAACCAGGCCCACCAGTACGCCGCGGCACACGAGGGATTGGACCTGATCTACAAGCTCCTCAACACCCTGGCCCTCACTCATCCGATGCACACGGTGCG
Source organism: Gemmatimonadota bacterium (assembly GCA_037444345.1). GTDB lineage: Bacteria > Gemmatimonadota > Gemmatimonadetes > Gemmatimonadales > GWC2-71-9 > JADJOM01. The sequence goes on from JBBIMQ010000253.1 coordinate 2,023, forward strand.
GGCCGCCGAGCTCCAGCAGTGGATCCGCGACGGCGCCTATGAGCGAATCCTGGGCGGCGAATACGTCCGCCGCGGTACGGAGGAGGCCCGGCCCTATCGCGAGCACCTCGAGGAGGCCGCTTCGTATTACCGGACGGAAGCCCGGGAGGCGCTGGGCCACTTGGTGGAGGCGGCGCGCAAGGCGGCGGAGCGCGCCCGGGAGGCGTTCCGCAAGACCCAGCGACCATGAGGGTGCTGGTCGTCGGCGGCGGAGGCCGGGAGCACGCCATCCTGTGGGCGCTCCGCCGCGAGGATCCCGCGGCCGAGCTGTACTGCGCTCCGGGCAACGCGGGGACCGCGCTGCTCGGCACCAATCTCCCGATCCCAGCCACCGATCTCGACCGCCTGGCGGCGGCGGCCGAGGCCCGGAGCATTGACCTGGTGGTGGTGGGGCCCGAGGCGCCGCTCGCCCTGGGGCTTGCTGACCGGCTGCGCGCCGCGGGCCGAGCAGTGTTGGGGCCGGACCGGGCCGCGGCGGCGATCGAGGCCTCGAAGGCCTTTGCCAAGGAGGTCATGGACCGGGCCGGCGTCCCCACCGCACCGTACCGGGCCTTCACTCGGCTTCCCGAGGCGCTGGCCTGGGTTGACCGCCACCCGGAGCCCCTGGTGGTGAAGGCCTCCGGCCTGGCCGGCGGCAAGGGCGCGATGGTCTGCGCCACCCGCGCCGAAGCGCGGGAGGCCGTGCGGGCCATGCTGGGGGAGGGCCGGCTCGGCGAGGCCGGATCGGTGGTCGTGATCGAGGAGTTCCTGGCGGGAGAGGAACTGTCGGTCTTTGCGCTCACCGAGGGCCGGTCGGTCGCGTTGCTCCCCGCCGCGCAGGATCACAAGCGGCTGGGCGAGGGGGACACCGGGCCTAACACGGGCGGCATGGGCGCCTACGCCCCGGTGGCACTGGCCCGTCCGGCGCTGCTGGACCGCGTCCGGGAGCGGATCCTGGCCCCTACCCTGGCGGAGCTCGCCCGCCGGGGCGCCCCGTACAACGGGGTGCTCTATGCCGGGCTCATGATCGGCCCTGACGGTGAGCCGCGGGTCGTCGAGTTCAACTGCCGGCTCGGCGACCCGGAGGCCCAGGCGGTGCTCCCGCTCACCGAGGGCGGTCTCCTCGAGTGCTTTCTCCGGGTGGCGCGCGGAGAGGCCCCCACTCCCCTCCCGCCAGTCCCGGATCGCTATGCCGTGACCACGGTGCTCGCGAGCCGCGGCTATCCCGAGCACCCGGAACAGGGCGCCGCCATTCATCTCCCATCCGTGCTGCCGGACGGCGTCACGATCTTCCACGCCGGGACCACGCGCGATGCCGCGGGCACGCTCCGGGTGAGCGGCGGCAGGGTGCTGAGCGTCACCGCCGTGGCGGCATCCTTCGCCACCGCGCGGGCCCGGAGCGTTGAGGCCGCCGAGGCGGTTTCCTTCGAGGGTAAGGTGTTCCGGCGGGACATCGGCTGGCGCGAGGCGGCACGACAGAGCTCGGGAGCGGCCTGACCGCCGCCTCATCTATCCTCGAAGCGACTGGCTGCCCCTCCCCCGTGCCCGAGCTGCCCGAAGTCGAAACCATCGTTCGCGACATCCGCCCTCATCTGGTCGGACGCCGCATCGTGGACGCATCCCTCTCTCATACCGATGTCCTGCGGGGGGTCACGACACGGCGCCTCCTCGCCACCCTGAGGGGCAGCGTGATCCGCGAGGTGACACGACGAGCCAAGCACGCGGTGCTCCACCTCGGCCGGCACCGGCTCGTGGTCCAGCCCGGGATGACCGGCGCGCTCCTCGTGCGGCGCCGCCCCCGGCGGAGCGATGAACCGCATACCGTCCTCCAGGCCCGGCTCGACAACCATGCCGTGCTCCTCTACCGGGACATCCGCCGGCTGGGCACCTTGCTGCTCCTCGACGAGCGCCAGTGGGCAGCGTACGACGCCTCCCTCGGCCCCGAGCCGCTCGACCCGGGGTTCGACCTGGCCCGGTTTCGCGCCGCCCTCGGACGAACCCGCCAGGCGATCAAGAAGGCGCTCATGGATCAGCACCGGCTCGCCGGCGTGGGGAACATCTATGCCAACGAGGCCCTGTTCGAGGCCGGCATTGATCCGTCGCGACCCGCCCACACCCTCGGCGAAGCCGAGCTGGCCCGGCTCTACCAGGCGCTGCGGCGCATCCTCGCCGCCGCGATCGCAGCCGAGGGCACGACCTTCCGCGACTACGTGACCGGGACGGGCCAGCCCGGCGCCTTCCAGCTGGAACTCAGCGTCTACGACCGGGCCGGCGAGCCCTGTCGCCGCTGCGGGACCCGCCTGGCCGGAACCCACGCGATCGATCAGCGGATCACGGTGTTCTGCTACCGGTGCCAGCGCTGAGGGACGGGCGGCAGAGAAGCTGGCAGAGACGGGGCCCCGGGCGC
>JBBIMQ010000254.1:0-4415 GCA_037444345.1 Gemmatimonadota bacterium
GACTGCGACGGGAGGAGAAAGAGGTCGCTGGCCTGGAGGATCGAGACCACCCGGTCGAGCCGTCCCAGGAAGCGGACATCCGCCAGCACGTTCAACTGCTCGGCCTCCCGTTCCGCCTCGCTCCGGTCCGGGCCGTCGCCCACCATGATGAGGCGGGCCGACATGGCTTTCCGGATCCGGGCGAAGACCCGGACCACGTCCTTCACCCGCTTCACTTCCCGAAAGTTCGAGACGTGGGTGATCACCTTGGCGCCGGCCGGCGCCAGCGAGTCCCGGCAGGCGGAGGGATCGGGCCGGTATTCCTCCAGATTGACGAAGTTGGGGATCACGCGGAGATCGCAATCCACGCAGCCGAAGGTGCGGTAGGTCTCGTCGCGCAGGAAATTCGAGACCGCCGTCACCTCGTCGGAGCGCTCGATCGAGAAGCGGGTGATGGCATAGAACGACGCCTCCTGCCCCACCAGCGTGATGTCGGTGCCGTGGAGGGTGGTGATCACCTTGAGTCCGTGCTCGCCGCGGAGCATCTCCCGCGCGATCCACCCGGTGGTGGCGTGCGGGATCGCGTAATGGACGTGGAGCAGGTCGAGCCGCTGCCGGCGGCCCACCTCGTACTGCTTGGAGGCGAGCGCCAGGGTGTAGGGGAAGTGCTCGAAGAGGGGATAATGGGCGATCGTGGTATCCACCTCGTGGAAGAAAACCCGCTCCGCGTAGCCTCGCAGCCGGAACGGCGACGCGTAGGTGATGAAATGCACCTCGTGCCCCCGGCGGGCGAGGGCCAGGCCCAGCTCGGTGGCCACCGCGCCGGAGCCGCCATAGGTGGGGTAGCAGGTGATGCCGATCTTCATCCGGCGAGGAGCGCGACGCGCGGGTGCGGGCGAGCCACGAGATCGGTCCGGGTGCCGGGCCTGGGTGTCAGCGGGCTCGTTCCAGGAGCTCGATCACGCTGGCGTGGCCCTTTTCCTGCGCCAGGGTGAGGGGCGTCTTGCCCGAGACGCTCGCGAGCGTGCGATCGGCTCCGCGCTCCAGGAGCAGCGCCACCACGTTGGCGTGCCCCCGGTCGGCGGCGGCGTGGAGCGGGGTCCAGTCGCCGGTCTGCCGGGCATGCAGGTCGGCCCCGGCCGCCAGCAGTGCCTCGACCAGCTCGCGGTGGCCGCTCGAGGCCGCCGCGTGAAGCGGGGTGTTGCGCAAGGGGTCGAGGGAGACGGCCCCCACGTCGGCGCCGATCGAGACGAGGTACCGGGCCGCCTCGAGATGGCCGAAGTAGGCCGCGTAGTGCAGCGGCGTGTAGCCGTCATCGTCGGGCATGCTGGCCAGAGCGGGATTGCCGTCGAGCAGGCTCCGAAGCCGGGCGGTGTCGCCGGCCTGGGCCGCCTCCGAGAGTTCGCGCCGGAAGTCAGGCATGCCGGAGGATAGCGGCTCGCGGCGCGCCTGTCACCGTCTCGCCCCATGCTCGCGCTCCCGGAGCGCCGGCTCCTGGGCCTGAGCCCAGGCGTGTGCGATGGCCCGGGCCACCTCCTCCGGCGGGCGGCTGGCATCGAGCGTGAGCACCGGACCCTCGAGCTGGTGCCGGAACCAGGTTTCCTGCCGCTTGGCGTACCGCCGGGTGGCCACGGTGATCGCCTCGGCGACGCTTTCCCGCGTCCGGCGGCCCTGCAGATACTCCACCGCCTCCCGGGGCCCGATGGCGTCGAGCCCCGGGCCCTCTGCCGGATAGCCTTCGGCCAGCACGGCCGCCGTTTCCTCGATCAGGCCCCGTCGCACCATCTCCTCGGCGCGCACCTTGATCCGCTGATGCAGCACGGCCCGCGGTGCGGTGAGCCGGACATACCACGGCGCGATCGCCCCCTGGACCCGGGCAGCTGCCTGCCAGTAGCCGAGCGGCCGGCCGGTGAGGAGCACCACCTCGATGGCGCGCAGGGCCCGTTGTCGCCCCCCACCCTTGAAGCCGGGATCCAGTCGCCCGGCCCAGCGCACCAGCTCGATGGGCGCGAGGCCGCGGGCGAACCGTTCCAGCGCGTGGCGCCGCTCGAGATCGAGGGGGGGCTCCCGGAACAGCCCCTCGGCAAGCGCGCGCACGTAGAGCCCCGTGCCTCCCACCACGATCGGCATCCGGCCACGGGCCAGCACCCCGGCGATCCATCCGGGCGCCTCATGGGCGAACCGGCCCGCGCTGTAGCGCTCCCCCGGCCATACCAGATCCAGGCCGTGGTGCGGGACCCGGGCCAGCCAGCGGCGCGGCGGTTTGGCGGTACCGATATCGAGCAAGCGGTACACCTGGCGCGAGTCCGCCGAGATCACCTCCAGCGGCCAGTGGGCGGCGAGCGCGAAGGCCACCGCCGTCTTGCCGATTCCGGTCGGGCCGACCAGCACCGGCGTCCTAACGCCGGCCAAAGCGGCGCTCCAGCTCGTCACGGGGTAACTGCACCATGGTGGCCCGGCCGTGCACGTCATGCGGCGGCAGCGCGGTCGCGAACAGCCGGGCCAGGAGCTCTTGCATTTCCTCGGGCTCCAGTCGCTCGCCGGCCTTGACCGCGGCGCGGCAGGCGTAGGTGGCGGCGAATCGCTCCAGCCGGTTGGCCCAGCCGCCGAACCGCCCCCGAGCGAGATCCGCCACCATCTCCCGGAAACAGCGCTCCCCGTCGAACCGCGGATGGGGTGTCGGCACAGCCTGGAGGAGCACCGCGCGCCCGCCGAACGGCTCCACCTCGTAGCCCAGGCGGTCCAGCAACTCCCGGTGCTCCTCCACCGCATCCAGCTCTTCGTCGGTCAGCTCGACCGGGAGCGGCAGCAGGAGTCGCTGGCCCGGCATCGGCCGCCCCTCGAGGCTGGCCATCACCCCCTCGTAGATCACCCGTTCGTGCGCCGAATGCTGGTCCACAAAGACAAGGGCATCCGGGGTCTGGTAGACGAGGTAAGTATCGAAGAGCTGGAAGACCGGGAGAGCGGCGGGTCTGGAGGGAACGTCGAAGGCCGCTGCGGGAAGGAGGGGGGAAAGCGGGGCCGCCGGTTCGGTGGGCCCGCAGGGCCATCCGGAGTCCGACTCCACCGTGCTCTGCGAGGCCGGGTCCGCTGGGCTCGTCCGGTTCGTCTCGGCGCCGCCGGGCGCTCCGCTCGCCCCTCGCGCCCCCAGCACCGCCACCGCCGCCATCCGGCTCAGCGCCTCCCGGACCGCCGCCTCCACCACCCGCTCGACGCCGATCCGGTCCCGGAACCGCACCTCCAGTTTGGCCGGGTGGACGTTCACGTCCACGTCTTCCGGCGCGGTTTCGACCCTGAGAAAGAGCGAGGGGCGGTCGCCGGGGGCGATGGCGCTCCGGTAACCCGCCTCCGCGGCGCGCACCAGGAACGGGTCGCGGAAGGGCCGGCCGTTGACGAAAAGCTGGGTGCGCCGTCCCGCGGGCCGGGCATCGGCGGGCCGCTGGACGAATCCGGTGATCCGGAAGCTGCCGTAGGCGTAGTCCACCGGAATCAGAGTTCGGGCCAGGTCGGGACCCCAGACCAGGGCGAGCCGTTCCTCCAGCGTCTGCCCCGGCGGCGCGAGCAGGCGCAGCCGCCCATCCAGGTGGAGCTCGAACCCGGTCTCGGGGTGCGCCAGGGCCAGGGTGGCCACCGCGTCGTGCGAGGCGCGGGTCTCGCTCGAGGCGGAGCGCAGGAACTTGCGGCGGGCCGGGGTGTTGAAGAACAGCCCTCGCACCGTGACGGTCGTGCCCCGCTGGCGGGCGACGGTACCGATGCGTTCCACGCGCCCTCCGGCGACCTCGATCTCCGACCCGTCCCCATCCCCCTCGGAGGTCTGCAGCAGCAGCCGGGACACCGAGGCGATGGCCGGCAGCGCCTCGCCCCGGAATCCGAAGGTCCGGACCCCGACGAGATCGGCGGCGCTGCGGATCTTGCTGGTCGCGTGGCGATCGAGCGCGAGCACCGCGTCCTCGCGCCCCATGCCGCACCCGTCGTCGCTTACCTCGATGAGGGTCTTGCCGCCCTGTTCGAGGGCCACCCGGATCCGGGTGGCGCCGGCGTCGAGGGCGTTCTCCACCAGTTCCTTCACGGCGGACGCCGGGCGCTCGACCACCTCGCCGGCGGCGATCTGGTCGGCCACGGAGTCGGGGAGAATGGCGATGCGGCGCGGCATGCGGTCGGCGAAAGATAGCGCGCCGGACTGGCCTTCAGGGGGCGACGGTGACGAGTTCGTCGGCGGGAAGCCAGCCCCGGCGGCCGACGGGATCTTCCACCCGGCGCCAGGGACCGCGGCGCTCCTCCACCCGCACCGCGGCCAGCCGGGGGAGCTCCCCCACCGGGGCTGCCAGTTCGTGGGGCGACACTCGGAGCGCTTCCGGCACAGCGGTCACGGCGAGGGGGCGCGCATACCACCGCTCCAGCCCGAGGGCGAACCCGCCGAAAAGCAGCGCCCCCGC
>JBBIMQ010000255.1:0-1369 GCA_037444345.1 Gemmatimonadota bacterium
ACCCAGGCCAGCATCAATGGAGGGACGGAGCAGACCCGCTACTACATCTCCGGCCTGGTGAAGAACGACGAGGGGATCGCGATCAACACCGATTACAAGAAGCAGGGGCTCCGGGTCAATCTCGACCAGGTGCTCGGCGAGCGGTTCAATCTGACGGTGAGCACCAACATCGCCCACAGCATTTCGAACCGCGGGTTGTCGAACAACGACAATAGCGGGACCTCGCCGGGCCTGGTGCTTCCCTTCACCCCCAGCTTTTTCGATCCCCGGCCGGATCCGGCGGGGCGTTTCCCGACCAATCCGTTCGAGCGGAGCAATCCCCTGCAGACGTTCACCCTGCTCAAGAACAAGGAGGACGTCTGGCGGGCCCTGGGCACGGTGACGACCCGCTACACGGCGGTCACCACCGATCGGCACCGCCTGAGCTTCGCGGTGACCGGGGGGGCCGACTACTTCTCCCAGCGGAACGACTTCCTGTCGCCGCCCGAGCTTCAGTTCGAGCCTCAGGACGGGCTGCCGGGCACGGTGATCCTGGGGAAGGCGCAGAATCTGAATCTCAACCTCTCGGTGCACGGCACCCACGTGTACTCGCCGGGCTCCGGGAAGGTCGAGGCCACCACCTCGCTCGGCTTGCAGTACGAGGACCGGGAACTCAACGCCACGAGTATCGTGGGGCGCGATCTGGCCTGGGCGGAGCGGCCCCGACCAGGCCTCGAGCCGTACCGACGACGAGGAGATCCGGAAGGTTCGGGACTTCGGGTTCTTCGGGCAGGAGGAAGTGCTGCTCGATCAGCGGCGGCTCCTGCTCACGGCGGGCTTCCGGGCGGACCGGAGCAGCGTCAACGGGAACGCGGACAAGTATTTCGTCTACCCCAAGGTCGCGGCGTCCTACCGGGTGCAGCAGCTGGGCGGGTTCGTGGACGAGCTCAAGCTCCGGGCCGCCTATGGCGAGACCGGCAATCAGCCCATCTTTGGGGCCAAGTTCATCTCCGACACGGTAAGCGTGATTGACGGCCGGCTGGGGACCCTGGTGGGGGTCCGCGAGGGTGATCCCAACATCGAGCCGGAGCGCGCCAAGGAGATCGAGGCCGGGTTCGACGCTCAGTTAGGCAAGGGTCGCGCCGAGCTCAACTTCACGGTGTACCAGCGCCGGATCACCAACCTCCTGCTGGACCAGACCCTGGCGCCTTCCACCGGCCAGATCACCCGCATCTTCAACTCGGGCGGTACGCTGCGCAACCGCGGTGTCGAGATCGGCCTCCGGGTGATCCCGGTGCAGACCCGGGATATCTACTGGGTGTTCGGCACCACGTTCTCTCTCAACCGGAGCCGCGTGGACCTGCCCTCCAACGTGGCCCCGTTCCAGACC
>JBBIMQ010000255.1:1379-4402 GCA_037444345.1 Gemmatimonadota bacterium
GGATTCGGCACCTCGCTCGGCGCCTTCGAGATCCGCGACGGCAAGTCGGCCACCCGGATCGTGGGGCTGGTAAACAACGGTGCCGCTGTCGGCGAGGTGGGCGACGCTTATCCCGACTTCATCATGGGCTTCTCGAACGACGTCGAGTGGCGCCGGTTCCGGCTCGGCATGCAGTGGGACTGGAAGCAGGGTGGCGACGTCATCAACCTGACCAAGCTCCTGTTCGACGCCGGGCAGAACAGCGCGGACAAGGCCGACGGCGGCCTGTCGCGGCTGGTGCGCTGGGCGTCAGGCAACACCAAGGTCTATGTGGAGGACGCCTCGTACCTGAAACTCCGGGAGCTGTCCTTGTCCTACGACCTCCCGCCGTCGGTCGTCGCGGCGCTGTTCGGGGGCGGGGCGCGGTTCGCCCGCCTCACCCTGAGCGGGCGGAACCTGATCCGGATCACACCCTACGACGGCTACGACCCCGAGGTGAGCAACTTCGGCAACCAGCCGATCTTCCGGAACATTGACGTGGCCCCGTTCCCGCCGAGCCGGAGCTGGTTCTTCTCCATAGACGTGGGGTTCTGACCATGACCACCAGACTCACACTCGGTCGAGCTCTCCCGATCGTGCTCGCGCTCGCGGGGCTGGCGGGCTGCGACTTCGATATCGCCAATCCCAACAGCCCCGAGCGGATCGGGCCGAACCCGAGCCGGGCCCGGGTGGCGGCGGCCGCCACCGGACTCCTGATCGGGGCCCGGGCCGATCACGCGGACCTGATCCTGGACCTGGGCATCATCGGCCGCGAGGCCTATCGGTTCGACGGATCGGATCCGCGGTTCATCACCGAACTCCTGGGGCCCAACCCGGTGCTGGACGCGGGGAGCGGCGCGTTCGGCGGCGATCACTGGGCCGAACCGTACCGCAATATCCGGAACGCCAACCAGCTCCTGGCCGTGGTGGGCACCTCCAACGCCCTGAGCGACGAGGAGAAGGACGCGGTGCGGGGGTTCGCCCGGACCATCCAGGCGCTCGACTTCCTGACCGTCGTCAATACCCACACGCAGGACTCCATTCCGATCGCCGTAGGGACGGACGCCAACGCGCCCCCGGCGCCGTTCGCCACCAACGCCGAGGCGCTGGATCACATCGAGCGCCTGCTCGACTCGGCCCTGACCGAGCTCCAGAGCGCCGGCTCCGCCTTCCCCTTCACGCTCAGCAGCGGCTTTCAGGGTTTCGACACGCCGGCGGACTTCATCAAGTTCAACCGCGCCCTCCGCGCCCGGGTGGACGTGTACCGGCAGAACTGGGCCCAGGCGCTGGTGGACCTCAAGGAGTCGTTCGTGGACACGCTGCAACCGCTGAGCCTCGTGGTGTACCACACCTACAGCAACGGCAGCGTCGACTTCGCGAACCCCATCATCGCGAGCGTGGTGGAGAACTTCGCGCACCCGCAGCTTCGCGACAGCGCCCAGCTCCAGCCCGGCGGCCAGCCCGATCGGCGCTTCCTGACCAAGACGTTCCCTCGCGCCTCGACCACCTCGAGTGGGCTCACTTCGGATCTGGGTTGGGCGCTCTACCCCACGCCCGCGACCCCGATTCCGATCATCCGGAACGAGGAACTGATCCTGCTCCGAGCCGAGGCCAACATTCAGCTCAACAACCTGGCCCAGGCGCTGGATGACATCAACTTCGTGCGGGTGAACTCCGGCGGGCTCGCGCCGTTGGCCCCCTTCGCCGACCAGGCCGAAGCGATCAACGCCCTGCTCTACGAGCGCCGCTACTCGCTGCTCTTCGAAGGGGGGCATCGCTGGATAGACATGCGGCGCTATGGCCGGCTCAACCAGCTCCCGATTGACCGGCCCGGCGACATCGTGCACCCGAGATACCCGGTGCCGACGGACGAGATCCTGGCGCGGCAGTAGGACGGTAGGGCGGTAGGACGGTAAGACGGTAGGACGGTAAGACGGTAAGACGGTAGGGGGATGGCGGTCCCCTACCGTCTTACCGTCCTACCGTCCTACCGTCCTACCGCCCTACCGTCCTACCGCCCTACCGCCCTCCCCTCTCACCGTCCCGTCAAAATCCCCTGCCGGATCCTGGCCGCCTTGTCCGTTGCCGTGGGATCGGGCTCGATCCGGCTCTCGGTGCGTGCCACGAGCCGCACCCGGGCGGGGAGTTCGAGCTCGCGCCCCCCGCGCCGCACCCGGATCGTGAACTCGGCGCCCTCGCGGCCGGCGTACGCCGCGCGGAACCGGGCGAAGCTCTCCTCCCCGCTCACCGGAATGGACCCCAGCGCGACCAGGACGTCTCCGGGCTTGACCCCGGCCTGGTCGGCCGCGCCGCCCGGTGCCACGTCCGTCACCGTCACCCCGGAGCTGTCGCCTACGGTCTGGAGGCTCAGGCGCGGCTCCCGCACCGTGTCGGTGACCAGGCGGAGCCCGGCCAGCGGCAGGACGGAGTCCCAGGGGAAGGGATCCCGGCCGTCAATGTACCGGGCGTTGAAGGCGGCGAAGGAGCGGCCGCCGGCCGCGCGGCTCACCGCGGCCCACCACTCGGCGCCGGTGAAACCGCGCCCCCGCTTGTAGGCCGCCTGGTAGAGGCTCCGGAGCACGGTGTCCAGCGAGTTCCGGTTGTCGCTCGCGTCGCGGATCAGAATGTCGAGCAGGAAGCCGGCGAGCGAGCCCTTGGGGTAGTAGATGTAGCCGGTGCCGTCGGTCGGATGGATCCAGGTGGAGAGCGAGGCGTCCTCGAGCGCCACCGGCGGCGTTTCCGCCACCTGGACGATCTTTTCCGTGGTGGTCCGGAAGAATTCGGTCGAGTCCACGATGCCGCCTCGCACCAGGGCGAGATCGGCGTAATAGTCGGTGATCCCCTCGCTGACCCAGAGCCACGGCGTGGGCTGCGGCCGGTCGTACCGGTAGGGCCACAAGTCGGCCGGGCGGAGCCGCTTCACGTTCCAGGAGTGGAACATCTCGTGCGCGGTGACGGACGAAATCCAGGGCGCCCCGATCCCGAACGGGGTATAGATGCCGAGG
>JBBIMQ010000256.1:0-4333 GCA_037444345.1 Gemmatimonadota bacterium
GGATCGGAGCATAGGTGCGACGGGTTACGAACCCACACGATTTCCTGAAGAGCCGGAAATGTAGAGGTACCCGTCTGGCCCGAACCCGATCCAGTGGCCGTTGTGGTTGAACTGCGGCCAGTCGATCCGGGTGATGATGCGCTCGGAGAGCGCGTCGGCCCGGTTGGGATTGTCGGCCGACACCCGGTACTCCGCCACGTAGTTCGTGTGGGAGTACCACAGGTACTCCGCCAGACCGGCGTCGCCGCGTACCGGCCCGCTGTACGCGATGTAGAACTTCCCGTTGTTCTTGAAGTCGGGGTGGAAGGCGAGGCTCAGCAGGCCGCGCTCGTCGAAGTCCGCCTTGAGGTCCACCAGCTTGTGCCGGATGTTGAGGAAGGGCTCGTCGAGCAGCTTGCCGTCGGGCATCAGGATCCGGATCAGCCCGACCTGCTCCACGATGAAGCGCCGCTTGCTCCCGTCCGGCGGCGAGACGAGCATCAGAGGATGGGTCAGGCCGCTGGCCACCAGCTGGAGGTTCACCGTGACCTCGCCCGAGGCGGGAGCGGTGGTCAGGCCGGCCAGCATCGCGATGGTCAGAGCCACTGCCACGAGCACCTTGCAGTACATGGCCCCCTCCCTGGTGGTGTGTGAGTGCGATCGGCAACGGCGGCGGCCCCGCGGGCCCGCCCGGTCGCCCCCCGGACCGGCAGGGCCCTCGACCCGACGCTCGGCGAGGCCGCGACTCCGCCGGCTGAGCGCCCCATCTTGTACGGGCAAGGCGGCCGAAAGTCAAATGGAGGACGCCGGCTGATCCGACCGGCCCCCCCGCACCGGCGGGCTCGACGCGGTGCCCCCGGGCGAACGCGGCCGTTGGCGCCACCATCACGCCGTGCGATGATGCCGGTACGGCGGCCGCCAATCGGGCTCGCGCACGGCGCTGCCGTCGCGAGCGAGAGACGCCCGGCGCCCACGAGAGGACACGCATGGCCCGTATCCGGCTCGGCAGCCTCATCAACCTCGACAACCTCATCTTCGCCTTCGCCCTGATCCAGTTCGTGTGGCTGGTCTGGTACTTCTACACCGGGTACGGCGGCCCGCAGGAGCTGGTGGCGCGCGTGCTGTCGATCACGCTGGTCCTGCAGATCCTCTTCATGTACCGGCAGGACTACCTCTACCGGTGGCTGCCGCCGGCGGCCAACCACGCGCTCGTCGTCCTGTACGTCGCCATCGCCCTCTATGCCTTCCTGCACTTCCACCGCGAGTTCGAGCAGATCGCCATCTGGAGGCAGGGCTCCTACACGACCCAGGACTTCATCGTGGGGCTCCTGGTGTTCCTCCTGGTCATGGAGCTGTCCCGGCTCGCCCACCCCACCCTCTTCTGGACCAACGTCGTGCTGGTCGTCTACACGCTCTACGGGTACCTGAGCCCGCTCGACTTCTTCTGGCACCCGGGGACGACCTTCTACCGGGTGGTCACGTCGTCGACGGTGGAGTTCTCCACCGGCATCTACGGCATCTACGGCCAGCTCGCCCTCACGTTGATCGCCGCCTTCCTGCTGCTGGCCGCCGTCGCCAACGGCTTCAACGCGCAGAGCGCCATGATCAACGTCGTCCGGTTGATCGCGCGGTCCCGGCGGCTGATCCCCCAGACCGCGGTGGTGGGGTCGAGCGCGATGGGGCTCATCAGCGGCAGCGGCTCGGCCAACGCGGCGGTGGTGGGTACCATCACCATCCCGTTGATGGTGCGCTATGGCCTGCCCCCGACCTTCGCCGCCGCGGTCGAGACCGCGGCCTCGATGGGCGGGCTCATCGATCCCCCCATGATGGGGGCGGCCGCCTTCCTCATGGCCGAGTTCCTCGGCGTGCCCTACTGGGACGTCGTGCTGCGCGGCTTCGGGTTCTCCTTCGTCTATTACGTCTCCATCGCGGCCGCGGTCTACTTCATCTCCGTCCGCCTGCTGCCGCGGGCCGCCATCGAGCGGCCGAAGGTGCCGGTCTACGACAAGGTCGCGGCCGTCATCTTCCTGTCCTCGGTGGGGTACCTGATCTACCTCATGGGTTTCCTCGGCAAGGGCGAGCTGCTCGCCGCGCTCTACACGGCGGCGACGATGGCCGGCCTGCTGATCGTGGTCTTCCTCTACTTCAAGTACTGGCGGAAGGACCCGGCCGTCGCCGACGAGACGCTGTTCCGCAGCATCCGCCGCGGCGTGGAGACACACGCCGAGATGACGTCCTACCTGACGCTGCTGCTCGCCACCCTGGGGATCATGATCGGTCTCTTCACGGTGACCGGCTTCATCAACCGCATGGGGGCGATGCTGCTGGACCTCGGCGCCTGGAACATCATCGCCATGATCCTCATGGCGTGGATCTTCGGCTGGCTCGTCGGCACCGGCCTGCCGCCCACCGCCACCTACATCATCGGCGCCGTGGTCATCGTCCCGCCGATGCTGAAGCTCGGCATCAATCCCTGGGTCGCCCACTTCTTCGTGTTCTTCCTGTCGGTGTGGGGCGAGCTGTCGCCGCCGACGTCACTCGCCGCCGCGGTGTCGGCGCGCATCGCGAACACTTCCTTCATGCAGACCATGTGGGAAGCTCTGAAGATCTGCCTGCCGATCACGCTGATGACGTTCGCGCTCTTCACCCGCTCGGAGCTGGTCGTGAAACCCGGGTGGGGGCAGATCGGCGACGTCTTCCTCGTCACGCTGAGCACCTGCAGCATCGCGTTCGGGATGTTCGGGCGGTGTCTCCGGCACCGGGTCTGGGACGCGGTCCTGCGCGCGGCGATCGCGGGGCTCGCGTTCGTGACGCTGTACCACCCGGACGACCGGCTGGTCTGGTGGACTGGCGCGGTGACCCTGGTGGGTCTGATCTGGGGCGGCTGGCGCCACGGCCGGATCGCCCCGCCGATCGAGGCGCCGCCGGTGGGGTCCACCCCGGAGGGGTCGCTGCCCCTGGATGAACTCGCCCAGGCCCGCCGCGACGTCGGCTAGGCTGGGCCCGCGGAGGACGGACGGGCGCGCCCGCCGCGTCCGTCCTCCGCCGCTTGCGGATCAGCGCGGGACGCGACCGCTCACTTCGCGATCTTCCACCTGTCGTTCCACGCCTTCTGCTCCTTCAGGAACCTCGCCATGCCGGGATGCACGGGGATGTCCGGGTTGGCGCTGATTCCCTGCGTCTGCATGCCGACGAAGTCCCTGGCCATGGGGGTGAATCCCGGGTCGGCCTTGGCCAGCTCCTCGCGGTTCTTGTAGAACGCGGTCAGCATCCTGTAGACCACGTCTTCGGGCATGTCGGCGCGCACGTTGTAGGCGAAGAGGAGCGGCACCGCCTGGATCTTCGCGACCCCGACGTCCTTGCTGAACGCCTGCTTCGGGTCGACGTCCACGACGGGCAGGCCGGCCGCCTTGAGCCGGGCGACCTCGTCCGCGCAGGGATTGATGACCCTGATGTCCATGCGCACCTCGGTCTCCTTCCAGTAGGGCGCCAGCGAGCGGCCGGCGGTGGTGTAGGCGACCGAGCCGGCGATGGTGCCGGCCTGCAGCGCGTCACTCTGCGTCTTGGCGTCGATCTGCACGTGCTTGAAGTCGTAGCCGAGCGCCTTGTAGATGCGCTGGAAGTTCAGCCAGTTCATGAACCCGGCGGTGGTGAAGAAGACCGGCTTGCCGCTGAAGTCGCGCCAGCACTTGTACTTGCCGGCCTCCTTGGCCGAGGTCGCCATGAACGACTCCATCGGGTACGCGTACCAGGCGTGCACCAGCATGCCCTTGCCGGGCTTGTAGTTCTTGAACCCGCCCTCGCCGGCATAGAGCTGCGTCATGCCCACGTCGGCCGTGTAGCCGATCTCGGCGTTGCCATCCATCGCGGCCTTCATGGCGCCGGTGGTCGACGGGTACGGGTTGACGGTCACCGTGTACTGGCCGCCGAGCGCCTCCTCGACGATCTTCACCATGGCGGCGGCGACCTTGTATCCGTAGGAGTCGACGCTGGAGGTGGCCCAGCGGATCGACTTGCGCTCCTGTGCGTGGGATGGGCTGATGGCCCCCACGGCGGTCACGGCAGCGAGTGACAGGACAGCGACCGACAGGCCGACCCGGGATGCGGTTCTTGACATCGACTCTCTCCTCCGGTGTGCGTTAAAAGTCCCCGGCCACCCGGCCCGGCCGCCGGCCGCCCGGTCCGCGGCCGGGACCGCCGTCCGGGCCGGATGGCCTCCCCTATCCTACTACCGCCCCTGACCCGGGGTGCTCAGCCCATCGTCGGCCCCCACGGGGGAACCGCGGCGAGCAGCGTGTCGACCAGCGCGCGCAGCTCGTCGGCCGACGCCGTCCGCGCGCGCCGCCGGAGCTCC
>JBBIMQ010000257.1:0-4289 GCA_037444345.1 Gemmatimonadota bacterium
GCCTGGCCTGCGAGCACCAGATTCACCCGGGCCTCGGGATCCGGGGCAAACAGAAAGATCACCCGGGCGACCCCGGGGCGGCCGAGGAAGAACCCCGGATCGGCGGCGAGCTCGATGAGCTGTCCTGGCTCGCGGCGGACCCAGCGATAGGGCCCGGTCCCGATCGGCTGGCGGGCGAACGAGCCGGCGGCCACGGAGTCGGGCGGGAGCCCCTCGAGCAGATGCGCCGGGAGCAGGGGGACGTGATAGGCGGCGTCATACAGCTGTTCGGGGTACGCCGCGCTAAACCGGAACACCACCCGGCCGTCCCCCTCCGCCGTCACCGACCGGATCCGGCGGAGCAGGAGGGCGAGCTGGCGGTCGAGGGTGGTGTCGCGGGCGCGGGTGAAGGTGAACACGGCGTCTTGCGCGGTGACCGGAGTGCCGTCGTGCCAGCGGGCCCTGGGGTCGAGCTCGAAGACCAGCGTGCGCGAATCGCGCCGCACCCAGCGCCGCGCGAGCCGCGGGACGAAGCTCGCCTCGTCGGTCGTGGACAGCGACGGGCCGAGGTCGGCGAGCCGCAGGAACAGGAGGTCGGAGACCTCGCGGTTGGCGTTGTCGTTACGGAACAGGGTGGGAATGGGGGTGGCGGGCTCGCGCGGCGCCGCGATGACCAGGGTACCGCCCTGCGAGGCCGGGGTGGCAGCGGGAAGGCCGAGGCCGAGCAACAAGGGCCACCGGAAGGCGTGCCAGGGGATGCGCCGCATTCCTTAAGCTATCGAGCGGCCCGGGACTCCCGCCATGTTTCGCCCATCGGGCCTCAGCGGCGCCAGGTCCAGGCCGGATCGCGAAAGGCGGGAGCAAGCTCCGCCGCGCGCCGGGCGACGGTCGCGGGCGGGGCCGCGAGCCTTGTCACCGGGCCCCAGGCCTCCTCCAGCGCGGCCGCAAGCGCCTCGGCCACTTCGGCGAAGGGCACCGGACGGTGGAGCAGCTCGCCCAGCGCGACCTCGCTCGGGCTCGGGCCGGCGGCCCCCGGGGTGGGGTCGCGTGCCACTTCGGCCACCAGCGACTGATCGCCCTCGAGCAGGATGCTCCCATGTTGCAGCAGCGCGTCGCCCTGCCGGAACTGCGCGCTCCCGGCGAGCTTGCGGCCTCGGGCCGTGATCTCGCCGCCCGCAGGAGCCCTGAAGCACCCCCCGGCGCCGGTCAACTCGGCCGGCTGCGGGCGGGGGGGGGCGAGTTCCACCGGCGCCCCGAGTCGTGCGAGACCGGTCGCAATCACCTGGTGGATCCGGCGGTAGCTGGCGACCTGGCCCCCCAGCGGAGCCGCCGGCGCGGCCACCGCGTAGGTGAGTTCGCGGGCGTGCCAGACCGCGCGGCCTCCGCTGGGCCGGCGGACCACGTCCAGCCCTCGCCGCTCGATCGCCTCACGATCGTAACGCCGGAGCGCCGGCTCGTGGCGCCCGAAGGACAGCGCGAAGGGCTCCCACTGGTAGAACCGCACGAAGCCCTGGCCAGTTTGCTCCGCCTGCTCCAGCAGGCCATGTTGCACGCGGCGGGGAGCGGCGGGGAAACGAGGAGGAACAGCCTCTCAATCCCGATTGCTGCCATACTCCGCCACCGGCGGGCAGGTACAGACCAGGTTCCGGTCGCCGTAGGCGGCGTCTATGCGGCTCACCGTGGGCCAGGTCTTGTGCTCCCGGAGGACCGGCATGGGGAACGCCGCGCGCTCGCGCGGGTACGGCCGATCCCAGCGGTCGCCGATCACCTGCACCAGGGTGTGCGGCGCGTTGGTGAGCAGGTTGTTGCCGCGGGGCGCCTTGCCCTCCTCGATCTCGCGGATTTCCTCCCGGATCCCGATGAGTGCCGCGGCGAAGCGATCCAGCTCCTCCTTGGGCTCGCTCTCGGTGGGTTCGATCATCAGCGTCCCGGGCACGGGGAACGACACGGTGGGAGGGTGGAACCCGTAGTCAATGATCCGCTTGGCGATGTCTTCCACCTCGAGGCCGGCGGTCTGCTTGAAGCGGCGCATGTCCAGAATGAACTCGTGGGCCACGTGCCCGTTCGGTCCCGTGTAGAGCACCGGATAATGGTCCTTGAGCCGGTGGGCCAGGTAGTTGGCGTTGAGGATGGCGACCTTGGTGGCCTCGGTCAGCCCGTCCTGGCCCAGCAGGTTGATGTAGGCCCAGGAGATGGCGAGGATCCCGGCGCTGCCCCAGGGCGCCGCCGCCACGGTGCCGCAGCTCTGGGGGTGTCCCAGCGGCACCACCGGGTGGTCGGGGAGGAAGGGGGCCAGGTGCTTGGCGACGCAGATCGGCCCCACGCCGGGGCCGCCGCCGCCGTGCGGGATGGCGAAGGTCTTGTGCAGGTTGAGGTGGCAGGCATCCGCGCCGAAGTCACCCGGCCGGCAGAGCCCGACCTGGGCGTTCATGTTGGCGCCGTCGAGATAGACCTGCCCGCCGTGGTCGTGCACGATCCGGCAGACCTCGCGGATGGACGCCTCGAACACGCCGTGGGTGGAGGGATACGTGACCATGAGGCAGGCGAGGGTCTCGCGGTGCTCGGCGGCCTTGGCCCGGAGGTCGGCCAGGTCAATGTTGCCCTCGGTGTCGGAGGCCACGGGAACCACCCGGAGCCCTGCCATGACGGCGCTTGCCGGGTTGGTGCCGTGGGCGGACACAGGGATGAGGCAGACGCGCCGGTGACCCTCGCCCCGGCTCTGGTGATAGGCGCGGATGACCAGCAGCCCGGCGAATTCGCCCTGGGAGCCGGCGTTCGGCTGGAGCGAGACCGCGTCGAACCCGGTGATCTCGGCCAGTGCCGCTTCGAGCTGGGCGAAGAGGATCTGGTAGCCGGCGGCCTGGGAGAGCGGGGCGAAGGGGTGGAGCCGGTTGAACTCCCGCCAGCTCACCGGCATCATCTCGGTGGTGGCGTTGAGCTTCATGGTACAGGAGCCCAGCGGAATCATCGCCGAGGTGAGCGAGAGATCCTTGGCTTCGAGGCGCTTGATGTAGCGCAGCATCTCGGTCTCGCTGTGGCAGCGCTGGAAGACCGGGTGGGTGAGGTACGGCGTGGTTCGCCGCAGCTCCGGCGGGATGGCGGGCTCGGCCCGGGCCCCGGCGTCGCCCAGCATGTAGGGCAGGGCCACGTCCAGCGAGAAGACCGCGATCAGGTCCGAAAGGTCCCGCACCGAGACGGTCTCGTCCAGCGCCACGCTGACGCGCGTCGGGGAGATCACCCGCAGATTGATCAGCCGCTCCCGGGCGGCATCGAGGATCCGCGGCAGGTTGGCCGCCTTCACGTCCACCGCGATGGTGTCGAAGAACTGCTCGTGCACCACGTGATAGCGGAGCTGGCGGAGGGCGGCCGCGAGGAGGGTGGCCTGAGTGTGGACTCGCTCGGCGATCCGGCGCAGACCTTCGGGGCCGTGATAGACCGCGTACATGCTCGCCACCACGGCGAGGAGCACCTGGGAGGTGCAGACGTTGCTGGTGGCCTTGTCGCGGCGGATGTGCTGCTCCCGGGTCTGCAACGCCATCCGGAGCGCGAGGCGGCCGCTGGTGTCGCGGGAGACCCCGATGATCCGGCCCGGCAGGTGCCGCTTGTACTCGTCCCGGGTGGCGAAGAAGGCCGCGTGCGGCCCGCCGTAGAACATCGGCACGCCGAAGCGCTGGCTCGAGCCCACCGCGATGTCGGCACCCCATTCCCCGGGGGGGGCGAGCAGGCAGAGCGCCAGGAGATCGGTGGCTGCCGTCACCAGGGCACCCGCGGCGTGGGCCTGCCGGCAGAGGTCGCGGAAGTCGCGGAGGCAGCCGTCGGTCGCGGGATACTGCACGAGGCAGCCGATCACGCCGGGCTCAAAGCTGAACTCCTCGGCCGGAAGCACCCGGACGGTCACGTCGCGCGCCCGGGCCCGGGTCCGCACCACCGCGATGGTCTGGGGGTGACAGCCCTCGTCCACCAAGTAGACGGCGCGGGGCCCCGGCCTGGCCACGGCGAGCGTAAGGTACATCGCCTCGGCGGCGGCCGTCGGCTCGTCCAGGAGCGAGGCGTTGGCCACCGGCAGCGCCGTGAGGTCGGCGACCATGGTCTGGAAATTGAGCAGGGCTTCCAGCCGCCCCTGCGCGATCTCGGCCTGATAGGGGGTGTAGGCGGTGTACCAGCCCGGGTTCTCCAGCACATTGCGCTGGATCACCTGCGGGGTGAAGGTGCCGTAGTAGCCCATCCCGATGTAGCTCCGAAACAACCGGTTCTGGGCCGCGATGCCGCGCAAGGCCTGGAGGACTTCGCGTTCGCTCCGGTTCGGCGGG
>JBBIMQ010000258.1:0-4269 GCA_037444345.1 Gemmatimonadota bacterium
CGGGATCTACATCATCGATCTCCAGAAAACGCTGAAGCAGATCCAGGCGGCGCAGGACCTGCTCCGGAACGTGGTCCTCCGGGGCGAGGGGGTCCTCTTCGTCTGCACCAAGAAGCAACTCAAGGGGATCGTGCAGCAGGAGGCCGCGGCCTGTGGTGCCTTCTGGGTCACCGAGCGGTGGCTCGGTGGCATGCTCACCAACTTCCAGACGATCAAGAAGCAGATTCGCCGGCTGCGGGACCTGGAGCAGGGTTCGGCGGAGGGCGAGTTCGAGAACTACACCAAGAAAGAAAAGCTGCTCTTCGAGCGGGAGCGGGAGAAGCTGCTCCGCAACCTCGAGGGCATCAAGCACATGAGCCGGCTGCCGGGCGCGCTCTTCGTGGTGGACGCCAAGAAGGAAAAGATCGCGGTCCAGGAAGCCAACAAGCTGGGGATCCCGGTCGTGGCGATCGTGGACACCAACGCCGATCCGGATCTGATCACGGTGCCGATCCCCGGCAACGACGACGCGATCCGGTCGGTCTCCCTCATCACGTCGGCCCTCGCGGCGGTGATTCGGGAAGCCCGGGCCCAGATGCCCATCCGCGAGGTGGCCGAGGACACCGAGGCCGAGACCTACAGCACCGATGCGGGCACGGAGGGCGAGGTGGACGCCGATCGCCGCCGGCGACGGGTCCGGCGGAAGCGGCGCCCCAAGCCGGAAGCGATCGCGGCCCGGTTGAAGCACGACGAGGAAGACGCGGGGGCGGCAGGCGACGCCGACGCCTGAGCCCCTGCCGTGCCCTCGCGACCAGCCGCCGCCGTCCTCGGCCTTCGGGTCCGGGACGGCGGCTTCAGTATGAACCCACGAGCAGCGTGACGATGCACACCATGGCAATCACGGCGAAGCAGGTGGCGGAACTCCGGGCCCGCACGGGGGCCGGGATGATGGATTGCAAGGCAGCCCTGGAGGAGGCTGGGGGCGACATGGAGCGGGCGGTGGAGATCCTGCGCAAGAAGGGCATCGCCCGCGCAGAGAAGCGGGCCGACCGGAGCGCGTCGCAGGGTCTGGTGGCCATCGAAGCGTCCCCCGACGGGCACGCCGCCGCCATGATCGAGCTCAACTGCGAGACCGATTTTGTGGCGCGCAACGAGGAATTTGCCGCCCTCGCGCGCGAGCTGGCCCGCGCGGCGCTCGCCCACGTGCCCCAGGGTGTCCATCCCGGCACCGTCCTCGACGGGCAGGCCTTCCGGGGTGCCACGGTGGCCCAGGCGATCAAAGAAGTCTCCGGCAAGACCGGCGAGGCCATGACCCTCAAGCGGGTGGCCCGGCTGGGAGCGCCGGGGGCCGTCGTCGGGACCTACCTCCATCACGACGGCCGGACCGGTGCCCTGGTGGAGCTCGAGGGACCGGCCCACCCCGCCACCGTGGCACTGGCCCGGGAGCTGGCGCTGCATGTCGCCTTCGCCGATCCGCTAGGGCTCGATGAGCGCGACATCCCGGCCGACCTCGTCGCCCGCGAGCGGCGCATCGCCGAGGAACAGGTGGCCCAGGAAGGAAAACCCGAGTCCGTGCGGGCCAAGATCGTGGACGGGAAGGTCCGGAAGTTCCTGGCGGAGCGAACCCTTCTCGGGCAGGGGTTCGTTCGGGACGACAAGAAGCCGGTCCGCGACCTGGTGCAGGAGACCGCCAAGGCGGCGGGGGGGGCGATTGCGGTCAGGCGGTTTGTCCGATTCAAGGTCGGGGAAAGCTGATGCGGCGCGCCTACGGTCGGGCGCTCCTCAAACTCTCCGGCGAGGCACTCGCCGGCGACCGCGGCTTCGGCCTCGATTACCGGGTGGTCGAGGGATTCGCCGACGAGTTGCAGACGGTGCACGCTCGGGGGGTGCAGCTCTCCCTGGTGGTGGGCGGCGGCAACATCTTGCGGGGCACGGCCGCCAGCCGCGAAGGGCTGGACCGGGTCTCCGCCGATTACATGGGCATGCTGGCCACGGTGATCAACGCCCTGGCCGTCCAGGACATCCTGGAGCGCAAGGGCGTCCAGACCCGGGTGATGACCGCGATCCGGATGGAGTCGCTGGCCGAGCCCTACATTCGCCGCCGGGCCCTGCGCCACATGGAGAAGGGACGCCTGGTTATTTTTGCCGGAGGCACCGGGAACCCCTACTTCTCGACTGACACGGCGGCCGTGCTCCGCGCGCTCGAGGTCGAGGCGGAAGTGATCCTCAAGGGCACCAACGTGGACGGTATCTATACGGCCGACCCCCGCAAGGATCCGGGGGCCCACCTCATTCCGGCGCTCACCTTCCAGGACGCTCTGGTGCGGGGATACGAGGTCATGGATCGCAGCGCGTTCGGCCTGTGCCAGACCAACAAGCTGCCGATTGTGGTCTTCAACATGAACCAGCCGGGGAACCTGGACCGGGTTCTCCGGGGCGAGCCGGTGGGGACAATCGTGTCATGAACGCCATTCCCGAGCTGCTCAAGCACGCCAAGGAGCTGATGCAGAAGGCGGTCGAGAACACCCGCCGCGAGTTCGCCGGCATCCGGACCGGCAAGGCGACCACCTCGCTGCTCGATCTCGTGCGGGTCGAAGCCTATGGGAGCCACGTGCCGCTCAACCAGGTCGCGCTGGTCGCTGCCCCGGAGCACCGGCTGCTCACGGTCCAGCCGTACGACAAATCCCTGGCCCCGGCCATTGAAAAGGCCATCCGCGAATCCGAGCTGGGGCTCAACCCGGCCAATCAGGGCGGTCTGATCCGCGTCCCCATCCCGCCCCTCAACGAGGAGCGCCGGAAAGAGCTGGTGAAGGTGGTCCACAAGCTGGGGGAGGAGGGCCGCGTTGCGGTGCGGCACGCCCGCGGCGAAGCGCACGCCAAGATTCGCAAACTCGAGAAGATCTCCGAGGACGACCGATCGCGGGGCGAGAAGGAGCTTCAGAAGCTCACCGACGACCATATCAAGCAGATTGACCAGCTCATCGCCGCCAAAGAGGCGGAAATCATGGAAGTCTGAGGCATGAGCCAGGCGCTTCTCGAGCAGATCCGGCTCCAGGGTCCCGTCCCCGCCCACATCGCCATCATCATGGATGGCAACGGGCGCTGGGCCCGGGAGCGCGCGCTGCCGCGCCCGCTGGGCCACCAGGCAGGGATGAAAGCGGTCCGCGAGGCGGTGGAGGGCTGTCTCGAAGCGGGCGTGGAGGTCCTGACCCTCTTTGCCTTCAGCCAGGAGAACTGGCAGCGCCCGGCGGCGGAAATCGAGGCCTTGATGCGCCTGCTCCAGGACTACATCGCCCGCGAGATGGCCGAGCTCCGCGAGCAGGGGGTCGCGGTCCGGTTTCTGGGCGACCTGCAGCGGCTCGCGCCGGACGCCCGGGAAGCGATCCGGCGCCTCGAGGCCCACACCCGCCAGGGGAGGCGGCTCCAGCTCAACATCTGCCTCTCTTACGGCTCCCGGGCCGAGCTCGCCCGGGCCGCGCGGCTCCTGGCCGTCGAGGTGGCCGCCGGCCGGCTGGCCCCAGAGGACATTGATGAAGACGCCGTGGCGGGACGGCTCTACACCGCTCCCTGGCCGGACCCCGATCTGCTGATTCGCACCTCCGGCGAGTTCCGCCTCTCGAATTTTCTGCTCTGGCAGCTCGCCTACGCCGAACTCTTCGTGACCCCCGTCCTGTGGCCCGACTTCACCCGGCGCCACCTCCACGAGGCCATCGCCGAGTTCCAGCGGCGCGAGCGGCGGTTCGGCAAGGTGCCGGTGTGAGGAGATGAGCCGGCACGGCCTGCCGCTCCTCCGGGTCCATGCTGAGTAACCTGGCCCAGCGCGTGATCGTCGCCGTCGTGGCTATCCCGGCGGCGCTCGCCGTGGTCTGGTACGGCGGCTGGCCGCTGAGCCTCGCGCTGGGGGCACTGGGCGCCCTTGGCGCGCGGGAGCTGTTTGACCTGGCCGCCCGCCAGGGGCTGGCCCCCCTTCGCCGGACCGGCCTGGTCTCCGCCCTGGTGCTGCCCCTCGTGGTGTACCTGGGCCTCACGGTGCCCGAGCTGGTGGGCTGGAGCTGGCTGATGGCCGGGCTCTGGCTGGTGGGGTTGCTCACCATGGGGCTGGTGCGGCGGCGCCCGGAAGAGCGGCCTCTCGCCGCGACCGCCGTCACGCTGCTGGGCGTGGTCTATCCTTCCGGTCTCGCAGCCTTCCTGCTCGCGATCCGCCACCTCACCCAGTCCGAACGCTCCTGGCCCGGTGCCTGGCTGGTCTTCACCCCGCTGGTCCTGGTCTGGATCTGCGATACCGCGGCC
>JBBIMQ010000259.1:0-4267 GCA_037444345.1 Gemmatimonadota bacterium
CGGCGAGAGCGCGCGGCCTCGCCCGGTGACAGCGGGCGGACGCCGGGCCCAGGGCCGAGCTCAGACGCGGAGCTGGATCAGGCCCGAGGAGGCGGGAAAGGAGGAGGACCGGCCAGGCCGAAGGCGGGGATCGCCGGCCAGCCGAGGGAGGAGAAGACTTCGGGTGAACCGAGCACGACCGACACCCGCTCCGGCCGGACGGAGAGGGCAGGCGAAGCGCAGAGTACCGCTGCGGGACAGTGACCGGACAGGGCCGTGCCTGCCGCGACGACCCGGGGTCCGTCCGGGGTCACGGCCCGCTCGTCCCGCTGGCCGCACTCGTGGCTCGCCGCCGGGGCATGATGGTACGCGCAGATCGCCGCCCCGAGGAGGGGCTGAGTCTGCGTCAGGAGGAGGACGAGGGCCAGGACACGCCTCATAGCGAAGATAATACGCCGCGGAGCCGGCCCGGAGCAACCGGGCACATTCCCGGACAGGTCCGGAGGCCGACCGGAGAACCGGGCGTCGGATTGGGCCGTAAACTGAGGGGTGGCCCGTGCCGTCTCCAGGCCGGGCCCCGCGCCAGAGGGGTCTTCGCACGGGCCGGTCCGCTGGCCCCAGAACCCCGTCCCCACTACCGCCGATCGAGGTCGAACGATGCTGCTCGAAGATCGCACGCCCCTCCATGTTCCGGAGCTGTTTCTCTTCGAAAGCGACGGACTCACCTACGCGATTGACGGAGAGGCCCCCAACTGGATCGTGGTGGATGGCAGGGGCCGGTTCCTGCTCGAGACGCTGCTCCAGGGGCGGGGCCACTGCAGTTCAGAACAGCTGGCCGCCCGCTACGCGGACCAGTGGGGGATCGGCAGCGCCAAGGCCTGGCTCCACGTGCACGACTTCCTGGCCTCGCTCGAGCGAGCCGGAATGCTCGCGGACCGGCCGTTCGTTCGCGCGCCCTACCCCGGCCGGCTGGCGCTGGTGCAGCCCGAAGGTCTCCAGGAGCTCTGGCTTCAACTCAACAACAACTGCAACCTCGCGTGCAGCCACTGTCTGGTGAGTTCGGGACCCGGCCAGGCGCGGGGCCTGCCGCTGGAGCAGGTGCTGCCGATCGTGAACCGGGCGGCGGAGCTGGGGGTGGAGCGGCTGTACGTCACGGGCGGGGAACCGTTCGTGAGGCGCGATATCTTCGCCCTGCTGCGCCACGCCTCCGAGGCCCTGGGCCTGGAGGTCATCGTGCTCACCAACGGCACGGTCTTCCTGGGCCCGATCCGCCGGGGCCTGGCCGACCTGGCGCGGGGCAGCGTCAAGTTCCAGATCTCCCTGGACGGCGCCACCGCGGCGACCAACGACCGGATGCGTGGCCCAGGAACCTTCGAGCGCGCGCTGGCGGGCGCGCGCCTGCTCGCCGACCTGGGATTCGAGGTGTCTCTCACGACGGTCACCACCGTGGCCAACCTGCCGGAGCTGCCGGACATCCCGCCGATCGTCCGTTCCGTCGGCGCCAGGAGCCAGCATCTCATGTGGACGCACCGCCGCGGCCGGGCGGCGGCGAGCCTCAACGGCTACTTCCCCGAGGTCCCCGACCTGGTGGACGCCGTGCTCCGCACCGCGGCCAGCGCCGAGTCGCATGGCACGCTGCTGGACAACCTCGAGGCGGTCAAGCGCCGGGTGAACGGGGTTCCGGGGGTGAAGTACGATCTGGGCAACGGCGCCTGGGACTCTCTCTGCGTGAGCTTCGACGGCCGGGTCTACCCCAGCGCCGCCCTCGCCAACGAGCCCCGGCTCCTGTGCGGCAATGCCACGCGCGAGGATCTGGCGGACATCCTCACCAGGAGTCCGGTGGTCCGAGCGCTGCGAGCCGCGACCGTGGCGCGCAAGCCCTCGGCCCAGGGTGATCCGTTCCGGTTCCTGACCGGCGGCGGAGACTGGGAGCATGCCTGGTGTTTCTCGGAGGGCGACCCCCTCGCACCCGATCCCTACTACCCGGTTCAACTGGCCCTGGTGCGGCTGGTGATGACCACGCTGGGCCGCGAGAAGCAGGCCCGACGCAACCGCCGGGCCGGCTACGACGCGCCGCTGGTCCTGCACGCCATGGGCGACGGTGCCATCGCCTGCGGTACCGCGGACGGGCGGCTGGCGGAGCGACCGGTGCTCACCCTGCACTCCAACTGCGTGCTCTCCTTCGACGTGGACCGGCCCCGGGCCAAGGTCCGGGAGTACTACGGCCAGGCCGCCGAGACCCCCCAACCCGGCCTCTGCTGCCCCACCCGCTACGACCCGGCGCTCACCGCGCATATCCCCCAGGAGGTGCTCGACCGGTTCTACGGCTGCGGATCGCCCATCGCACTCGCCGACCTCCGGCCCGGGGAGCACGTGGTGGACCTGGGCTCCGGCGCCGGGATTGACGTCTTCATTGCCGCCAAGCTGGTCGGGCCCGAGGGGCGCGCCATCGGCGTGGACATGACCGATGCCATGCTGGCCGTCGCCAACCAGCACCGGCCCAGGGTGGCAGCCGCCCTCGGCTACGACGTCGCCGAGTTCAGGAAAGGCTATCTCGAACGGATCCCCCTGCCGGACAAGTCCGTGGACGTGGTCACCTCGAACTGCGTGGTGAATCTCTCGCCTGACAAACCTCGGGTGTTCGAGGAGACGTGGCGGGTGCTCAAGGACCACGGGCGGTTCATCTTTTCGGACATCGTGACCGAGGTAGCGGTGCCCCCCCACCTCAAGGTGAACCCGGAGCTCTGGGGGGAATGCCTGGTCGGGGCCCTCACCGAAGCCGAACTGATGGCGGGACTCGAGCGGGCGGGGTTCTACGGGCTCACCGTCCTCCGCAAGACCTACTGGAAGGAGGTCGAGGGCTACCGCTTCTACTCCGTGACGGTGCGGGCCTACAAGTACGAAAAGACGGCGGGATGCGTCTTCCGGGGCCAACGGGCCGTCTACCTGGGGCCGGGCAAGGCGTTCCTGGACGAGGAGGGACACCTCTTTCCCCGCAACGAGCCGGTGGAGGTGTGCACCGATACCGCGGCCAAGCTGGCTCGCGATCCGTACCGGACGAGTTTCGCCATCCTGGAGCCTGGCGCCGAGCGGGTGGCCTACGCCTGCTGCGGGCCCGAGGCCGGGTGCTGCTGAGTGGCCTTCCTTCTCCTGTTCCTCGCGGCCGCCCTGGCCTTCGCCAATGGCGCCAACGACGTCTCGAAGGGCGTGGCGACCCTGGTGGGCGGCGGTCTTGCCACCGAACGCCGCGCGCTCGTCTGGGGAGCGGGGTGGACCCTGCTCGGTGTGGTCAGCGGGGCCGGCGTCTCGAGGGGATTGCTCGAGCTCTTCTCCTGGAGAGGCCTGGTGGTCGCGCCGCCCGACACCCTCGCCGGGCCAGTTGCCGTCGCGGCCGGCGCGATCGGCTGGCTCGGCATCGCCACCCGCACCGGGCTTCCCGTGTCCACCACCCACGCCCTGGTGGGCGGGATCCTCGGGGCCGGCCTCGTCGCGTCAGGCGCCGAGGGGGTTCGGTGGCCGATGCTGGCGCGGAGCGTGGCCCTGCCCCTCCTCCTGTCGCCGATCCTCTCCCTCGCGATCGTGTGGGTGGCGCTGCTTCCCCTGGGCAAGCTCTCTCGCCGCCTGGAGGGCCACTGCGTCTGTCTGGCGCAGGTGGCTCGGGTCCCGGCTGCCTCCGGCCCCCACCCGGTGTGGCCGGCGCAGCGCTCGATCCAGATCCTGGCCGGCCCCGGCTGCCCGCCCGGGGTGGCCGCCAGGGTGCGGCTGCTCGATGCGGTGCACTGGCTCACCGCGGGTTTCACCTGCTTCGCACGCGGCGCCAACGATGCCCCGAAGGTCCTGGCGCTGGGCCTCGCGGCCGGGACCGCGCTCGACACCGGCCCCGCGGCGCTCCTGGCACTGGTCGCGGTTGCAATGGGCGCAGGCAGCTATCTCGCCGGACGGCGTGTCACGGGGACCCTGGCCCGGGGCGTCACCCCGATGGCCGGGCCGGAAGCCCTCGCCGCCAATGCGACGACGTCGGCGCTGGTGAGCCTCGCATCGGTGTTCGCGCTCCCCGTCTCGACCACCCACGTCTCGACCGGCAGCGTGGTGGCCGTGGCACTCCATCGCGGGCGCGTGCCGTGGCGGCTGGTGGCCGAGATTTTTCTCGCCTGGCTCGTGACAGTTCCGGTCGCGGCCCTGCTCGCCGGGCTCAGCTTCGCCGCGCTGCGATGACCCGACTCCAGCTCTCCGTCATCATCCCCACCCTGAACGAGAGCGCCGCGCTGCCCGCCCTGCTCGCCGATCT
>JBBIMQ010000260.1:0-4263 GCA_037444345.1 Gemmatimonadota bacterium
CGGTCGAGGCGGCGCGCGGCTCGACGAGGATGTTGGCGTGGGGGAGGCCCAGGACCCGCTCGAGGATGGGAGCCAGGGCGGCCCCGGTGACCACCAGCACGCGGTCCCGGGGCACCAGGCCCTCGAGGCGCTGTAGGGTCTGCTCGGCGGTCGAGCGCTCGCCGGTGAGGGGAAGGAGCTGCTTGGGTGCCGCCGGGGTGCTCAAGGGCCAGAACCGGCTGCCGGCGCCGCCGGCCAGGATCACGGCCCAGCGCATTCGGCCTGGCGGCTCACAGCAAGGACGCGAGGCGCGGTGCGTCGCGTCGCAGGTCGAAGAGCAGCGGCCCGATATTGGTGGCCCGGGCAGCGAGGATGAAGAGCAGCGTGTCACCCGTCAGGGCCCGGACCACGGCCAGCCGGTCGCCGTACTCGAGCACGCCGCTGGCGAGCGTGTCGCACTGGGCGGCATGACCCAGCCGCCGGGCGCCGCTGGCGAAGGTGGTGGCGAGGGCGGCGATGGCTTCGGCGTCCACCGGGAGGCGGCCGGCGTGGTCTATCGGCAACCCGTCGCCGCTCACCACGACCACGGCGTCCACCTCGGGACGGGCGGCGAGGCTCTGCACCGCGTCGCGCAGACCGGACATGCTGGTTCCTTGCTGAAGCGGGAGGGACGCTGCGCATTGTAGGCCGAGCCGGAGGTGAAGTCAAGCAATGGCTGCGGGTTGACGCCTCCCGGCACCTTGCTACCTTCCGCCCGTATGCATCGCCTCGCTCTGGCCGCGGGCCTCGCCCTGGCCCTCGGGTGCAGTGACCCCAACAAGCTGCCCGACGCCACCCAGTCCAACGCCGTGGATACCGTGACGCTCTGGGCCCTGTCCACGGGCTCGGTGCGAAATCCCGGGGCGTATTCCCTCGTGGACCGCTCGGCGGTGCGGAACTACGAGACCATCGGGTTCGAGTTCGCCTTCGATCTGACGCCGGCGGGCGACCCCCGGCTGCTCCCGCTCGCCGTGCTCGGGCTTGCGCCGGGCAACGAGCTCAAGCCGGGCCTGCTGCGGAGCACGCTGGGCTTCGACCAGATGCTGCGAGCGCCGCTCAACGGCTACGTCACCACGGACACGGTGCCGGTTCAGGTCGGCGATCGCTTCTTTGTTCGCTCGCGCCCGGTCTGTACCGGCCTGGGCGGTGTGCCGCAATATGGCAAGCTCGAGGTTCTCGGGATCGACCCGGTGGCGGCAACCTTCCGGTTCCGGGTGCTGGCCAACAACAACTGCGGCTACCGCTCGCTCGCCCTGGGCGTTCCCAAGCGCTGAACCGTGATTGATCTCAAGTTGCTCCGGCAGGACCCCGACGGGGTCCGGGCGGCGCTCGCCCGGCGGCTCGACCCGGCCCTGGATCGGACCGTGGCGGGGCTGCTGGAGCTCGACCGGCGGCGGCGCGAGCTCCTGGTGCAGGTCGAGCGACTGAAGGCCGAGCGCAACGCGGCGAGCGAGGAGGTGGCCCGGCGGAAGAAGGCAGGCCAGAGCGCCGACGAGCTCGTGGCCCAGCTCCGGCAGTCCGGCGACGCCGTGAAGGCCCTGGAGGCAGAGGTCCGGGAAGTCGAGGGGGAGCTCGAGCGCACCCTGCTGACCGTGCCCAATCTCCTCCTGCCCTCGGTGCCCGACGGCGACGCCTCGGCCAACCGGGTGTTGCGCACCTGGGGCGAGCCGCCGGCCTTCGGCTTCGAGCCCAAACCGCACTGGGAGCTGGGGCAGGCGCTGGGCATCCTGGACCTCCCGCGAGGCGCCAAGCTTGCCGGCTCGGGCTTTCCGCTCTTCACCGGCATGGGCGCCCGGCTGATCCGGGCCCTGGCGAGTTTCATGCTCGACCTGCACACCAGAGAGCACGGCTACCTGGAGCTGGCGACGCCGTACCTGGTCAACCGGGCGACGATGACCGGCACCGGCCAGCTTCCCAAGTTCGAGGAGGAGCTGTACCGCACGGCGGAGGACGATCTCTTTCTCATTCCGACCGCCGAAGTGCCGGTGACCAACCTCTACCGCGACGAGATCCTCGACGGCCGCGCGCTCCCGCTCGGGTTCACCGCGTGGACCCCTTGCTTCCGGCGCGAGGCCGGGGCCCACGGAAAAGACACCCGCGGGCTCATCCGGGTCCACCAGTTCGACAAAGTGGAGCTGGTGCGGCTGTGCCGGCCCGAGGAGAGCCCCGCCGAGCACGAAAAGCTGACCCGGCACGCGGAGACGGTGCTGGAGCGGCTGGAGCTGCCCTACCGGCGGGTGGCGCTGGCGGCCGGTGACACCGGATTCGCGAGCGCCTGCACGTACGATCTGGAAGTCTGGGCCGCCGGGGTCGGCGCCTGGCTCGAGGCCTCGAGCGCCAGCACCTTCACCGATTTTCAGGCCCGGCGCGCCAACCTGCGGTTTCGACGGGGCCCCGGGGCCAAGCCGGAGTTCGTCCATACGCTGAACGCGTCGGGGGTCGCCTTTCCGCGGACCATCATCGCGCTCCTCGAGAACAACCAGCAGCCCGACGGGTCGGTGCGGGTTCCCGAGGCGCTGGCTCCCTATCTCGGCACCGACCGGTTGACCCCGCGTGGCTCGCCGTGAACTCGGCCAGCTGGCCCCGGTACTGGTGGTGCTCTTGGTGGCGATACTGGCCGGTTTGAGCGCGGGCTCGGGCTGGGTCATGCTGCGGCACTTTCGCTCCGACGCCGAGGCCTTGAGCCGGCTCTACGCCGGCGTCTTCGCCGGGCTCAACGATCCCAGGCCGGGGGCGGCGACCGACGTGCTGCTCCAGCTCGGCGAACAGGTGCGGCGGGAAGGGATCCCCCTCATCCTGACCGACACCGCGGGGCGGGTGACGGCGGCGGCGAACCTCCCGTTCCGGGCCCCGCTCGATCACCCGCGGGTCCAGGCCTACGCCCGGGCGCTGGACCGGGAGAATCCGCCCATCAGCGATCCGGCGCTAGGCATCACGCTCCACTACGGGGCCGTGCCGGCCAAGCGCCAGCTCACGGCGCTGGCGGTGCTCCAGGGATTCACGCTCGCCGTGATCGTCGCAGTGGGGTTCGTGGCCTGGCGCAACGCCATGGCGGCCCAGCGCGACCGGCTCTGGGTGGCCATGGCTCGGGAGGCGGCCCATCAGATGGGCACCCCGCTCATGAGCCTCCAGGGTTGGATCGAGCACTTGCGAACCAGGTCGGAGGACTCCCCCGACATCGCGGAACATCTGGCCGCCGATGCCGAACGGCTGGAGCGGGTGGCCCAGCGGTTCGAGCGGATCGGCCATCCGATCCGGCGCGAGCCGATCGCGGTCGGCACCCTCGTGCGGCAGGTGGCCGCCTACTTCCGCCCCCGGCTGCCCCAGCGGGCCAACCGCATCGCGCTCGCGGTCGAGGCTCGGGACGAGGGACCGGTCATCCTGGGCGATCCCATTCTCCTCGAGTGGGCGCTCGAGTCCCTGGTGAAGAACGCGATCGACGCGCTCCAGGGGCGGGAGGGCACCATCCGGCTTGCCGTCGGCGCCGAGCCCGGAACGGCCTGGGTCCGGGTGGCGGACGACGGGCCCGGCATTCCGCGGGAGATCCGGCGGACGCTGTTCGATCCCGGCACCAGCACCAAGCGCGGCGGCTGGGGCATCGGGCTCGCCCTGGCCCGGCGCGTGGTGGAGGACTCCCACGGCGGGGAATTGCTCCTTGAGAATACCGAGGCCGGCGCCAGTTTTCTGATCCGGATCCCGCGGCATGCGTCCTGAGCCTCCCCTCCTGTTCGGGTTCGAGAGCCTGAACCCCGCCCAGCAAGCGGCGGTGGAGCACGTCCACGGCCCGCTCTTGGTGGTGGCGGGCGCGGGGTCGGGAAAGACCCGCGTGCTCACCATGCGCATCGCCCGGCTCATCGAGCACGCGGGAGTTCCGCCCCAGCGCATCTTCGCCGTGACGTTCACCAACAAGGCGGCCGGCGAGATGAAGACGCGGGTGGGGCGCCTGCTCGGCCAGGACCCGGCCGGGTTGTGGATCGGGACGTTCCATGCGCTCTCCGCCCGGCTGCTCCGCCGGGAAGCCGAGGCCCTCGGGTTTACCCGGCACTTCACGATCTATGACGAGGACGACCGGCTCGGCGTCATCAAACGGCTGATGGAGCAGCGCGGGCACTCCACCCGGCTCTTTCCGCCTCGCCTGATCCAGTCCCTGATTTCGGCCGCCAAGAACCGGATGATCCGCCCCGAGCAGCTGGCGCCCGGGGCGCCGCTGGTCCCCGCCGTCCAGGTGCCCGCCGATGTATACCG
>JBBIMQ010000261.1:0-4249 GCA_037444345.1 Gemmatimonadota bacterium
GTTGCCTTCCACATGCCGGTCGCCGTGATCGAAGACGAACGGAAGCGTGGACGAGATTTTCCGGTTCCGGGCGTCGTAGCGGAGTTCCTGACTTCGGAGCCGCTTGCCGTCAGGCGTGGTGGCGAGCACGTTCCCCCACGCCAGCATGGACCCGTCTCGCATGAGGTACTGGCCCGAGTCCGCCTGGATGGTCGAGGTCTCCCGCCCGTTGGCGTCGAAGAAGGTGACGGTGAGGTGCCGGAGATTCGCGATCTGGCTGGACTCGAAGAGGAACGCCGAGTCCGCCTGCACCCGGGTGCGGCGGACACCGGCGTCGGTCATCACGAAGTCCACGCCCTCCAGCACCTGGTCGGCGGTGTCGGCCGCTGCGAGCGTGGCGGTGGGGCGCACCGCCTCGCCGGAACAGGCGGCCGAGAGGACCAGAGCCGCCAGAAGGGCTCCGGGCCTCCTGGCGTCGAAGCGCCTGCGCCGGCGGGGAGCGGGGATGAGGAGGCCGGGCGGGCCTGCGCGCCATCCCGGCAGGCCGGATCCCCGCGGTCCCCGCACCTCAGGCGCGCTCAGGCTCACGGGGCCAGCCCTCCCGTCGTGTGGCTGCTGGGGGCGGCTTCGGACCCCGGCTCGGTTCGCTCCCCCCGGTCTTCCAGGTAGACCCGGACCGCTTCGCCCCAGCGCCCCTGGGCCCCGAACAGCGCCTCGACCGCCTCGAGCACGGCGCCGCAGCCGCCCGACGCGCGGGTGACATACAGGGCGAGGTCCTTGACCTCGTCCACCGCGTTGGCCACGGCCATGGGGAGGGCGACCCGCCGCAGCACGGGGACGTCGGCCAGGTCATCGCCCAGAAACGCCACCTCGTCCCAGCCGATGCCGCGCCGGAGCAGCATCTCGGTCATGGCGGGGACCTTTCGCGCCCCGCGATCCTGGATCACCTCGTCAATCTTGAGTTCCGCCGCCCGGAGCGTGGTGGCATCGGAATAACGGCCGCTCACCCAGGCCACCAGCAACCCCAGCCGCCGGGCGAGGCCGATGGCGAGGCCGTCCTGGATATCGAACTGTTTGAATTCCACCCGCTGCCCGTCCACCAGGCTCAGGTAGATGGCGTTGTTGGTCAGCACGCCGTCCACGTCGAGGGCGAGGAGCTTGATGCGGCGGGCGAGGGCGGGGTCGATCATAGCCGCGACTCCGCGGTGCGCCGCGCGGCATGCCAGACTTCGAGCGCGCGGCTGACGAGGCAGTCGAGGGCGGCCAGGGGCCACTGGGTCGCCCGGTCGCTCCGGGCAGCGTCGGGGTCGGGGTGGGTCTCGAGGTAGAAGCCGTCGGCGCCTGCCGCCGCGGCGGCCAGCAGCAGGGGAGGGACCAGCTCGCGGGAACCGCCACTGGTTCCGCCCGGTCCGCGGCCTGGCCGCTGGACGGCGTGCGTGGCGTCGAACAGGATGGGAGCGCGGGTGGCCTCCCGCAGCGCCAGGAAGTTCCGCATGTCCACCACCAGATCGCCGTAACCGAAGAAGGTTCCCCGCTCGGTCACCGCAACGTCCTGGCCTCCGCTGGCCCGGACCTTCTCCACGGCCCCGGCCATGTCGGCCGGCGCCATCCACTGCCCTTTCTTGATATTGACCGGGCGGCCGGTGCGGCCCGCCGCCACCAGGAGGTCGGTCTGGCGGCAGAGGAACGCGGGGATCTGCAGGGCATCGGCGACCGCGGCGGCAGGTGCCGCCTGGGACGGCTCGTGGATATCGGTGAGGACGGGAAGGCCGACGGCGTCCTTGACCCGCCGGAGCGCATCCAGACCCGCCTCGAGCCCCGGGCCGCGGAAACTCGCCAGCCGCGCCCGATTGGCCTTGTCGAAGCTGGCCTTGAAACAGACCGCGAGCCCCAGGCGTGCACCCAGCCTGGCCAGCTCCTCCGCCACCTGCACCAGCACTTCCCCGGACTCCACGGCGCAGGGCCCGGCGACCAGCAGCGGCGCCTGCTGGAAGGTCCAGGGCATCCTAGCCTCGGGTGCCCGCGAGCAGCCCGCTCGGGGGTCGGGCGTGCGGCTGGGCCGGCTGAAGCCGGCGCTTGAGGGCGGCGCCGATGAACCCGGCGAAGAGCGGGTGGGGCCGGTTGGGGCGGGACTTGAGCTCGGGATGGAACTGGCAACCGAGAAACCACGAATGATTGGGCAGCTCGATCACCTCGACCAGCCCGCCGTCGGGCGAGACGCCCGACAGACGGAGCCCATGTTCCGCCAGAACGTCGCGATAGGCGTTGCTCACCTCCCACCGGTGCCGGTGGCGCTCGCTGATCTCCGCCGCGCGCCCGTAGGCCTCCCACGCTTTCGACCCCGGCCTGAGCTTGGCCGGATAGGCCCCGAGCCGCATGGTGCCGCCGAGATCGGCCACATTCTTCTGCGAAGCCATGAGCGCGATGACCGGTTCCGGGCACTCGGGCTCGAACTCGGTGCTGTTGGTGTTGGTCATACCGCAGACGTGGCGGGCGAACTCGATGATCGCCACCTGCAGGCCGAGACAGATGCCGAGGAAGGGGAGATCGTTCTCGCGGGCCCAGCGGACGGCCTGGATCATGCCCTCGATCCCGCGAACCCCGAACCCCCCGGGAATGAGGAGGCCGTCGTATCCCGCAAGGAGCTCGCCGGCGGCTTTCTGGTCGGTGAAGCGGTCGCTGGCAATCCAGTCGATCTCGACGCCGGCGTCGTGGGCAATGCCGCCGTGAATCAGGGCCTCCTGGACCGACTTGTAGGAATCGTGCAGGTCGGTGTACTTGCCCACCACGGCGATCTTGACCTGGTGGGCGGGCTCCAGCACCCGCTGCACCATCGCCTTCCAGTCGCGGAGATCGGGTTCCGGGGTTTCGAGCCGCAGCCGCGCGCACACCTCGCGGTCGAGCCCCTGCTCGTGGAACCGGAGCGGCAGCTCGTAGACCGACCGGACGTCAGGGCTTTCGACCACGCAGCCGAAATCCACGTTGCAGAACAGCGCAATCTTACGCTTGATGTCGGCCGACAGGGGCCGCTCGCTCCGGCAGATGAGAAAGTCGGGCTGGATTCCCACCTGCATCAGCTCCCGCACCGAGTGCTGGGTGGGCTTGGTCTTGACCTCTCCGGCCGCCGCGATGTACGGGACCAGGGTGACATGGATGAACAGCGCGTTGTCCCGCCCCACTTCCTGCCGGAACTGCCGGATGGCCTCGAGAAAGGGGAGCGACTCGATGTCGCCCACGGTGCCGCCGATCTCGGTGATGACGACGTCGTGGCCTGGAGCCGGCCGCCGGATGGCGTTCTTGATCTCGTCGGTGATGTGGGGGATGACCTGGACGGTACTGCCGAGATATTCGCCGCGCCGCTCCTTGGTGATGACGGTCTGATAGATGCGGCCGGTGGTGACGTTGTTCTGCTGGGAGAGGGAGCGGTCAATGAAGCGTTCATAGTGGCCGAGATCGAGGTCGGTCTCGGCGCCGTCGTCGGTGACGAACACCTCGCCGTGCTGGAACGGCGACATGGTGCCCGGGTCCACGTTGATGTAGGGGTCGAACTTCTGCATGGTCACGTTGAGACCCCGTTCCACCAGGAGGCGGCCCAGGGAGGCGGCGGCGATCCCCTTGCCCAGGGAGGAGACCACCCCGCCCGTGACGAAGATGAACTTGGTCGTGGAGCTTCCGGTCATCAGGTCACCTCGGCTTGCGCCAGCCAGTGGGCCTCGGCCTGCCGCAGATCGCCCACCGTATCCACTCCCGGCGGCACCGGACCGCTCAACCGTGCCACCCCGATGGTCATGCCGTGATGCAGCGGCCGGAGTTGCTCCAGCCGCTCCGCCTCCTCCTCTGGTGCGGGCGGGAGTGCCGCCCACCGAAGCAAGGCCTCCCGGCGGTAGACATAGAGGCCCACATGCTGCCAGTACAGGTCCGCGATCTCCCGCCCCGGCTCGCTGCGCCAGGGAATGGGCGCACGCGAGAAGTAAAGCGCCCGACCCCTCGTGTCCGTGACCACTTTCACCCGGTGCGGGTCGGCGGCCTCCTCCGGCCGGAGCGGCGCCGCCGCCGTCCCGATGTCATACCCCTCCCGGACCCGCGCCAGCGCGCCGGCCAGGGCAGCGCCCGGCAGAAAAGGCTCGTCGCCCTGAATGTTGGCGATGAGCTCGGCCTCGCGGAATTCGGGCCGCTCTGCCACCTCGGCCACCCGTTCGGTGCCGCTCCGATGCCCGGGGTCGGTGAGCACCGCGCGGACCCCGGACCGTTCGGCGACCTCCGCCACCAT
>JBBIMQ010000262.1:0-4233 GCA_037444345.1 Gemmatimonadota bacterium
TCACAGCCTCAAGCGCGCCCTGGGCGCCGGCAATCTGGTCCTGCTCGGCATCGGGGCGATCATCGGCGCAGGCATCTTCGTGCTGACGGGACAGCAGGCCGCCCAGAACGCCGGGCCCGGGATCGTCTTTTCGTTCGTGCTGGCCGGGCTGGGCTGTGCCTTCGCTGGCCTCTGCTACGCCGAGTTCGCGGCGATGATTCCCATCGCGGGGTCGGCCTACACCTACGGGTACGCCACGCTGGGCGAATTCTTCGCCTGGGTGATCGGGTGGGACCTGATCCTGGAGTACCTCTTCGCGGCGTCCACGGTGGCGGTGGGCTGGTCGGGGTACATGGTGTCCCTGCTGCGCGACTTCGGGATCACCATCCCGGCGGCGTTCACGGCGGCGCCCTTCGATCACGCCGCGCCGTCTGACGTGGGGCTCCAGTTCTGGCGGCTGTTCACGGAAGGGTGGGTGCGGCACCCCGAAGCGGTCATCAACCTTCCCGCCATGTTCATCGTGGGCCTGCTCACGGTCCTGCTGGTGCTGGGCATCCGCGAGTCGGCCACGGCCAACAACCTGATCGTCTTCGTCAAGGTGGCGGTGGTGGTGGTCTTCATCGTGGCGGGGGCCGCCTTCGTGACCCGGGAGAACTGGACGCCGTTCATTCCCGAACCCACGCCGGACGGTCGCTTCGGAATTGCCGGGATCACCCGGGCGGCGGGGGTGATCTTCTTCGCCTACATCGGCTTCGACGCGGTGAGCACGGCGGCCCAGGAGGCCAAGAATCCCCAGCGGGACATGCCGATCGGCATCCTCGGGTCGCTGGCGATCTGCACCGTGCTTTACATCGCCGTCTCCCTGGTGCTCACCGGCATCGTCAAGTACACCGAGCTCAACGTTCCCGACCCGATCGCCGTGGCGGTGAATGCGGTGCCCGAGCTCACCTGGCTCCGGCTTCCAGTGAAGCTCGGCGCCATCGCGGGACTCACGTCCGTCATCCTGGTGATGTTGCTGGGTCAGCCCCGGATCTTTTTCACCATGGCCCGGGACGGGCTGCTCCCGCCGGTGTTCTCCGCCGTGCATCCCCGCTTCAAGACCCCCTGGCTTGCCAGCATTCTCACCGGCGGTCTCGCGATGCTCATGGCCGGGCTCTTTCCCATCGGCCTCCTGGGCGAGCTGGTGAGCATCGGCACCCTGCTCGCCTTCGTGATCGTCTGCGCGGGCATCTGGGTGCTGCGGTACACCGATCCGGACATCCCGCGGCCCTTCCGCACCCCGATGGTGCCGCTGGTACCGTTCCTGGGCATCGTGGCCTGCGGCTACATGATGTACCGGCTGCCCGCCGACACCTGGGCCCGGCTGGTGGTGTGGATGGCGATCGGGCTCGGGATCTATTTCCTCTACGGCAGGAAGCACAGCGCGCTCAATCGGAGCGGCGGGTAGGGGGCGGGGCCCTGGGAAGGGCCGGTGGGGCCCGACGTCTGGCGGCCCCTCCGACCCCTGACCGACTATCTTCCCAGCCATGCCGCTCCTCTCCGCTGACCGCACCGCGGCCGCACGCGAGTTCGCCGAGGCGATCGCGCCTGCCAGGCGGATCTGCCTCACGACCCACGTGAACCCGGACGGCGACGGGCTCGGAAGCGAGGCCGGGCTCGCCCATCTGCTCCGGGCGCAAGGTCACGAGGTGGCGGTCACCAACCCCTCGCCGACGCCCGAGCGTTACCGCTTTCTGTTCCGCGATCTGCCCGGGGTCGAGCGCACGCCCGACGCCGTCAAGGAGCTGCGGCGGGCCGACCTGATCGTGGTCCTCGATATCTCCGATGTGGGGCGGCTGGGCATGCTGACCCACACCGTGCTCGAGCGCGGGGTCGCGGTGGCGTGCGTGGATCACCACACCGGGCAAGGTCACCTGCCGCCGGGCCCCCGGTATGTGGACGCCGAGGCCTCCGCCACGGGCGAGCTGGTCTACGAGATTGCGAGCGCCAACGGTTGGGCCCTGTCCCGGGAGGCAGCCCGCGCGCTCTACGTGGCCATCCTGACGGACACCGGGGGGTTCCGGTTCAGCAACACCCGGCCCAAGGTGCTCCGTACCGCCGCGGCGTTGCTCGAGCTCGGGCTCGACCCGGAGCAGATCTACCTCGACGTTTACGCCAACGGGTCGGAGGGGCTGGCCCGTCTCCTGGCCGAGACGCTGCAGACCCTGGTGGTCGAGCCCGAACACGGGCTTGCCTGGGTGACCGTTCCCCCCGGGGCGCTGGAGCGCCTCGGGGCCACGACCGACGATCTCGACGGGATCGTGGAGATCCCCCGGAGCATCGCCGGCGTGCGGATGGCGCTCCTCTTCCGGGAGATCGCGGCCGGCCGGGTGAAGGTCTCCTTGCGGTCAGTGGGGTCGGTGGACGTCAACGCCTTCGCCCGGCCGTTCGGCGGAGGGGGGCATACCAAGGCGTCCGGCCTCTCGATGGAGGGCACGCTGGCGGCGGTGCAGGCCCGGGTGCTCGAGGCCGCGCGCGAGTATCTTGCCCAGAACGGGGCCGTTGACCGGGCCGGGGTGGGGGGGAGAAGTTTGAGTAGTTCGGGAGGATGAAGTGGCAACCGACGTGCTGGATCGGATCGAACAGTCGCTCGACACCTTGCGACCCTACATCGCCTCGCACCGGGGTCAGGTCGAGGTTGTGGACTTCGACGAGGGGCAGGGGCTCCTGCTCCTTCGCCTGGGTGGGACCTGCCATGGTTGCTCGGCTTCCACCATCACGCTCAAGCAGGGCATCGAGGCCCGCCTGCGGCAGATGGTGCCGGAAGTGAGGCACGTCGAGGCGATCTAGCCGGGGATCGGGTCTCCGGGGCCGGGCCGGTGTCCCTCCCCGGTTCCGGCACCCGAACCCCCTCACCCGATTCCCATGACCGAAAGCCTGCTCGCCCGTGTGACCGCCGCGCTCGCCCGGATCCGGAATCCGCGGCTGGACAGCGACCTGCTGTCCGCCGGGATGATCCGCGATCTCGCGGTGACCGACGACGGCAAGGTCTCCTTCACCTTCCTCCTCTCGCGCGACGATCCGGCCACCCGGGTGCGGGAGGCCCGGGGGGCGGTGCGGGCCGTCGAAGGGGTGGACCCGCAGCAGGTCCGGATCAGCGTGGTGGATCCGGGCGGGCCGGTCCGGCCGACGCACGGTCCCCCGGGCCAGCCGGCCGAAGGGCAGACCCAGGGAGCGGCCGGGTTCGCGCCGCCGCCGCCCCAGCCGGTCGAGTTCCCCCACCTGGGGCGAGTCGTCGCGGTGTCGTCGGGCAAGGGGGGGGTCGGGAAATCCACGGTGGCCGTGAATCTGGCGGTCGCCCTGGCGCGCAAGGGCCTCCGGGTGGGGCTCATGGATGCCGACATCTACGGCCCCAACGTCCCGCGGATGTTCGGCGTCTTCGAGAAGCCGGCCGTGGTGGGCGGCAAGATCCAGCCGCTGCAGGCCTGGGGCGTCCGGCTCATGTCCCTGGGTTTTCTCGTGGACCGCGACGCGCCGGCCATCTGGCGAGGCCCCATCATCATGAAGATCGTCCAGCAGTTCCTGCGGGACGTGGACTGGGGAGAGCTGGACTACTTCGTGGTGGACCTTCCCCCCGGGACCGGCGACGCGCAGCTCTCGCTGGTCCAGTCGTGCCACGTATCGAGCGCCATCATCGTCACCACCCCGCAGGAAATGGCGGTGGGGGATGCGCTCCGCGGCGCCCGCATGTTCGAGCGGGTGAACGTGCCGGTGGCCGGGATCGTCGAGAACATGGGCCCCTTCACTGACCCGGCGACCGGGCGCCGCTATGAGATCTTCGGTTCGGGCGGGGGTCGCCGGCTGGCCGACGAGCTGGGAGTACCCTTGCTCGGCAGTGTGCCGCTCCAGCCCGGGATGACCGAGCTCGCCGACCAGGGCCAGCCGATCGTGGTGGCGGAGCCCTCGAGTCCGGCCGCCCGGATCCTGGGCGAGATCGCCGAGGCCCTGCATGAGAAGGTGGGAGGGAAGACGTTCGCCTTGCCCATCCTGCGTGGCTAGGGTGGCCCCGCAGCCATCGCCTGACGGGGGAACCCCGGCAGCCGCGTAGGGGAGCGGTGCCCAGGGGATGGCGCCCCGGCCTGGGGTAGGTTCCGCCGTGCCGATCATCACCCTGCTCAGCGATTTCGGCCTCCGCGATTCCTACGTGGCCGAGGTGAAGGGAGTCCTCCTCTCCCTGGCACCCGGCGCGATCCTGGTGGACCTGACCCACGAGAT
>JBBIMQ010000263.1:0-4211 GCA_037444345.1 Gemmatimonadota bacterium
CCGAAATGTTCCGCGGTGCCCCGGCCGGTCTGGCCCAGCACCCCGGTGGCGTGGGAATCGTCCACCACCAGCACCGCCTTGTGGCGGCGGCAGAGTGCCACCAGGTCGGGCAGGGGGGCGATGGACCCCTCCATTGAAAAGACGCCATCGGTGATCACCATGCGGGTGCGGCACCCGCGGGCCGCCTTGAGTTTTTCCTCGAGGTCGGCCAGATCGGCGTGGCGATAGACCGCCGTCTGGCAGCGGGTGATCGCCTTGGCGAGCCGGATGGCGTCAATGATCGAGGCGTGGTTGAGCTGGTCGCTCAGGACGATGTCGTCCTCGCCGAGCAAGGTGGGCGGCAGCGCTTCGTTGGCGTTCCAGCAGCTCACGAAGGTGAGGGCGCTCTCCGTGCCCACCAGGCGGGCACAGGCGCTCTCGAGCTCGCGATGGATGGTGAAGGTGCCGCAGATGAAACGCACCGAGGCGGTCCCGGCGCCGTAGCGGTCGAGGGCGGCCTTGCCGGCCTCCACCACGGCGGGTTCCTGGCACAGACCCAGGTAATTGTTGGACGACAGGACGATCACCTCGCCGCGGCCCTCCATGCGCACCCTCGCTGCCTGGGGGCTCTCGAGATACAGCAGCCGCTTGTAGACCCCCTCCCGCCGGAAGCCGGCGATCTCGGCGGCGAGTCGCTGATCAAGCTCGTCCCTCATGGGGCGATCTCCAGAATGACTTTCCCGGCCTGGCCGTCCTTGATGACCTGGACGGCCTGGCCGATTTCCTCGAGCCTGAACCGATGGGTGATGACGGGCCGCGGGTCGAGCTGGCCGGCCCGCAGGAGCCGGAACATCGCCTGCCAGGTGTCGTACATGCGGCGGCCGGTCACCCCGTAGATCGTGAGGCCCTTGAAAATCACGTCCCGGGCGAAGTCCACCTCGGTGGTCCGGTTCGGAGTCCCCAGGAGGTTCACCCGCCCGCCCGAGCGGGCACAGGCGAGGGCCTGCTGGTGGCCTGACGGATGGCCGCTCATCTCGCAGACCAGATCCACCCCTTCGCCGGAGGTCCACTCCCGGACCCGGGCGACCACGTCGTCGCGGGTGGGATTGAGGACGAAGTGGGCCCCCATGGCCCGGGCGATGTCCAGGCGGCGGTCGTTGAGGTCGGAGGCGATGACCAGCGAGGCGCCGGCGGCGCGGGCCACGCCCACCGCGAAGCACCCGATCGGGCCGCAGCCCAGGACCAACACCGCGCTGCCCGG
Source organism: Gemmatimonadota bacterium (assembly GCA_037444345.1). Taxonomy (GTDB): domain Bacteria; phylum Gemmatimonadota; class Gemmatimonadetes; order Gemmatimonadales; family GWC2-71-9; genus JADJOM01. The sequence continues at coordinate 1,241 of JBBIMQ010000263.1, forward strand.
CACCTCCCCGGCCAGCACCGTGTGCACGGCGTTCCCGATCGGGTCCATGATCGCCCCGATCTCCGTCGCCAGGCCATCCAGCTTCATCACGTTGGAGGCCGGCATGGCGATGAACTCGGCGAACGCTCCGTCCCGGTCCACGCCGATGATGCGGGTGCGCCGGCAGACGTGGGCGTCCCCGGTGCGGCAGGGCAGGCAGTGCCCGCAGACGATGTGGCCCTCTGCCGTGACCCGATCGCCCACGGCAAGCAGGGCCTCGCGCCGCGCGTCCTCCCCGAGTTCCACGATCTCCCCGGCGAACTCGTGGCCCACCACCACGGGAGGCCTGAGCCTGGCGCTGGCCCAGGCGTCCCATTCCCAGATGTGAAGGTCGGTTCCGCACACGCCGGCGTGATGCACCCGGATCAGCACTTCGTTCGGGCCGCAGGAGGGCCGGGGGACTTCGCGGAGCTCCAGGCCGGGACCGGGCCGGGTCTTCACCAGGGCACGCATCGAGAGAGCGAGGCGGAGAAGGGGTGGAGCGGTCTCGGAGGTCGAGGTTGCCGGCGAGGCCGTAAGCTACCACGCCTGGAAGCCGCGGGCCACGGCGAGCCCACGGTGCACGGCCCGCCCCTCCCCAACCTCAACGCCTTCCTCCTGGCAGGACGGCATGGCGCTGGCCTCCGGCCCGACCGCGGCCGGCTCCGGCGGCGGTGCCCAGGGGCTAGAGCAGCCGATCCGCCAAGGCGAACCCGAAGACCGTGGCCGACATCACCGCGTTCATCATGAAAAACGCCGCATCGAGACGCGAGAGATCGCCGGGCCGCACGAGCCGGTGCTCGTGGATCAGGATGGCGCCGGCCGCCGCCACCCCGGCGAGGTACCAGCCGCCGAAGCCAGCGCCCCACCCGAAGGCAAGGAGGCCGGCGATGGTGGTCGCGTGAAGCAGCCGGGCCAGGCGGATCGCGCCCGCGGTGCCGAACCGCACGACGGCGCTCCGCAGTCCGTGGGCGCGGTCGAAGCCCTCGTCCGGCAGGGCGTAGAAGATATCGAAACCGGCGACCCAGGTCGCCACGGCCACGGTGATGGCGGCGAGCGTCCACCACGGGTCGCTCCAGGTCCCGGTGACAGCGAGGTACCCGCCCACCGGGGCGATCGCGAGACTCAGACCGAGCCAGAGGTGAGGCCAGTCGGTAAAGCGTTTGGTAAAGCTGTACAGCGTGACCCAGGCGAGCGCCACCGGCGCGAGCCGCGCGCACAGCGGATTGAGGAGCGCCGCGCTCCCGAGAAAGATCGCCGCGGCGACCAGCACCGAGGCCCAGGCTTGCCTGAGACTGAGGCGCCCCTGCGGGAGTTCCCGCCCCCGGGTGCGCGGGTTCAGGGCGTCGTAGCGGCGATCGGCGATGCGGTTGAAGCCCATCGCCACCCAGCGGGCCGCCGTGAACGCGATCACGCAGAGGAGCACGGTCCGGCCCGTGACCGGGGCCCGCCAGCTCGCCGCCACGACCCCGAGCAGGGCGAAGGGAAGCGCGAACAGGGTGTGGGGCAGCTTGACGAAATTGAAGTATCGGACCAGGACCGAATCGCCCCTGAGCAGCTGGCCCTCGCCGGGCGCCGGAGAGCTCACTGCCAGTACTCCGCCCAGCGCCGATCCACCAGTCGCACGACCTCCGGATCCATTTCGAGCGGGAGCGGATATCCCTCCTTCCAGGTCGCGTCAATGCCCAGCGGCCCCTCGTACACCGGTCGCGCGGCGGCGAAGCGCTGGGAGCGAGAGATCAGATCGCGGGCAGGATCGAACCGGGTGAAGATGCCCCAGAGCAGGTTGGTCTCGTCGTGCAGGTCCACGTCCTCGCTCACCGCCACGATGAAGCGGAGCGGCCCCAGGCCCTCGTGGCGTACCAGGCGCTCCAGCACGGTACGTGGCTCGCGCGCCACCGTGACCACCAGGAAGCCACCGTCCAGCAGCCGGTGGCGCACCACGCGGGCGTCCAGAGTGCCGGGATCGGCGACCCCCCGCGGGGGAGGGTCGCGGGTGACCGGCTCCCCGGTGGCATCGAGCACCAGCTTGCTCCCCACGTGCATCGTGAACGAGGTGTAGTCCAGGGTGTCGAGCGGGGTGACGGGGAGGAGCAGCATCCGGTCGGTGGGGTCGAACCGGTACCAGATCTCGCGCAGCAGGGCGGAGAAGCTCGAGGGGTTCACCTCGTCCCGCACCAGGACCGTCACCTTGCTGAAGGTGAGCTGTCCGGTGCCGAGCAGGCCGAGCGCCGTCTTGAGTGCCTCCTTGGGGTGGCGCTCGCGGAGCGAGACCCCGAGCAAGTTGTGGAATCCGGCCCCCACGAAGGCGTGGAGGGTCACGATGTTGGGATGGAGGACCCGGATCATGGGGCCGATCATTTCCCCCGCGGCGAGACCGAGGAACTTGTCCTCCTGGGGCGGCTTGCCCACCACGGTTGCCGGGTAGAGCGCGTTGCGGCGCCTGGTTACCCGGCGGACGTGGAACACGGGGAAGGGCGAGGGCTCGCTGTAGTGGCCGAAGTGATCGCCGAACGGCCCCTCCAGGCGCCGCTCCCCGGGCGGGACGAAGCCTTCCAGGACCACCTCGGCGTCGGCCGGGACCAGGAGCGTGCCGCTGGTGCTTCGCACCAGCCGGGTGGGCGCCCCACGGAAGAAGCCCGCGAAGGCCAGCTCGTCGAACCCCTCGGGGAGCGGGAAGATCGCCGAGAGCATGAGCACTGGGTCGCCGCCGAGAACGACGGCCGCCTCGAGGGGCTGGCCCCGGCGCTCGGCCTCCCAGTAGTGGCCCCGTCCCCCTTTCATGCTTTGCCAGTGCATGCCGGTTTCGGCCGGACCGAAGATCTGGAGCCGGTAGAGCCCGAAGTTGCGCCGTCCGGTGGCCGGGTCCTGGGTGAGCGTGGGGCCGAAGGTAATGAACGGCCCTCCGTCGCGCGGCCAGGTGGTCACGTGGGGCGACCGGAGCAGGTCTGGC
>JBBIMQ010000264.1:0-4194 GCA_037444345.1 Gemmatimonadota bacterium
CCTCGGCCGGACACTCCCGTCGGGCCGTGCCATGTACTCGCGTCTGGCACGGCCCTGGAGGGGCGCACTGCACCCCTACGGGGGGGTGGGGCGCCGCACCCCTGCGGCCCCTGCCCCCGGACGCGTTCTCCCAGGTTCCAGGGGCCGCGGGGTCAGGCCGGGGGGGCCAGCGAATCGCCAGCCGGAACGCCTGAGCGTGGGCCGGCCCGGTCCCGTCCGCCTGACATATAGCGGCGCTGCCGCTCCAGCGCAGGGACCTTCGGCGGCGGCCCGTGCCTGGTGCCGGGGGCTCAGAGGAGACTGGACAGGGCGCAGGCCAGGTCCCCAGCGCCGTTGACCCGGACCAGGAGATCGCGCAGATTGGCCGGCGGCTTCCAGATCGCCTTGCCACCTTGTCTGCCGCGTTTCCGGGCGCGTTTCTGCGCGTGGTCCATGCGACCCGGTCCCGGCCGGGTGCCATCAGGGTCCAGCCAGTTCGGAGACGTGCCGCCGAGCCTCCCGTGACCGGATACCGCAGCCGCGCGAGGGGAACCGCCGAGCTCCCTCAAGGATTCACCTCGGCGAGCTCGTGACGCCGCCGAGGGAAACGGACGCCCCAGCGTTCGAGCAGGAGCTTCTCGCCGCCATCGGGGCCGTGCACCGCTTCGCCTTGCAGCTGGCTCGGGAGGCGTCCGCCGCCGAGGATCTGGTGCAGGAGACCTATCTGCAGGCCCTTGCCCATCGCGAGCAATACACGCCTGGCACCAATTGCCGCGCGTGGTGGTTCACGATTTGCCGCAACGTGTTCATGAAGCGAGCCATGAGGGACGCGCGCGAGGTAACCGTGGAGGACGCAGAGCTCGACGCGATGGGGGCAGCCGAGCTCTACGGCAGCGTGGCGGATGCCGATCCGACGGGCGCGGTCTTCGAGCGAACCGAGCTGGACGATGCCGTCCGAAAGGCCCTCGAGAAGCTGCCCGAGGAGTACCGCACGGTTGTCGCGCTGGTGGATCTCGAGGATCAATCGTACGGAAGCGTGGCCGAAATTCTGGGGATTCCCGTCGGCACCGTGCGGTCTCGCCTGTTCCGCGGGCGGCGCCTCTTGCAGCAGGATTTGCTCGCCTACGCGATGGACGCGGGGCTGATCCCCGCTCGAACGGTACCGAAACCGCCATGATCTCCTGCGAAGAGGTGATCCGGGAGCTCTGGGACTACCTGGACGGCGAGCTGCCGGTCGAGCGCGCGGCGTTGATCGCCGATCACCTGGCGCGATGCGCCCGCTGCCACCCCCAGTACCGCTTCGAGTACGCCTTTCTCGCGGCCGTGGCCCGTCAGCGCGCTCGGGGGCCCGGTCCGCCCCCCGCGCTCGTCGAACAGGTGGCCCGTATGGTGCTCGCCGACCGGTTCAACCCTGAACCGCGCCCCGAGTCGCTGGCCACCGAGCCCTCGGGGCCCGCAGCAGGAGCGGCGCTCCCCTTCTCGCCTGGCCGCCCGCTCGGGCGGGAGGGGGCACGCGCCGAAGGTCTGGCGCTGCTCGTCCTCCGCGCCTCGCTCGGTCTTTCCCTCCTGTTAGGGGGGCTCAGCAAGGGTCTCGCCTCCGCGGGCGCCGCGGCGCTCTCCTCCGCCCTCGCGAACGGAGTGGGCGTGATCGCGGTCATCCTCGGCCTCTGCGTTATGCTCGGTGCGTGGCGGCGCTGGTGCTACCCGACGGCCCTGGTGGCGTACCTCGGCTCGGTCCCGCTCTGGTGGCACCAGACCGAGAGCCCCAAGGCCGTCGCCTGGGCATTGCTACCAAGTTGGGGGGGGCTGGTCACGCTCTTCCTGCTGCGCCAGCGCGACCCCTGGACGCTCGACGCCTGGCTCGCCCGGCGACGACTCCAGCGCCTCGTCCATTGAGGTTCCGGGGCGCGACAGGCTCGGCCCCTGTGCTGGACTCCGGTTCCCACCGACCAGTGCGCCGATCCCGAGAGGCAGGGCCCAGGGGGAGAAGGCAGAACGTCTCATGAGTTCCTCCAAGTGAGTGGGGTCTGGTGGTATACCCAGGTAGGTATGTCAGCTCGAAGAACGTTCTGAGTCCTGCTCTGGTTCCCGAGGCCTGGGGAGGGGCCGGGAGGGCGGTCGGCATGGGACCGGGCTTGACAGGATCGTTGGTTGATGTAAACGATTACATAGCTCATCCAGCCTCATCGTGAGAGCTCTTGCGTTCCAACTCGGAACGCGCTCAGCCGGCCCTGGCTTCTTGCCATCGCCAGCCAAAGGTCCGACCGGGGTTCCCGATGGCCACGATCAAGGATGTCGCCCGCGAGGCGGGCGTCTCGGTCGCCACGGTTTCGCGGGTCCTGAACGGGGGCCACCGGGTCCGGGAGTCCACCCGGGCCTTGGTGCGCCGGGTGGCCCGGGAGCTCGACTACAGCCCGCACGGGGCCGCCCGGAGCCTGATCACCAGCCGCACTCACACCTTGGGGGTGCTGCTCCCCGATCTGTACGGCGAGTTCTACTCGGAGGTCATCCGGGGGATTGACCAGCGGGCCCAGCGCGACGGCTACCACGTCTTGCTCGCGGGCGAGCGGCCCGAGCTCGAGCCGGCACTCCGCGCCATGCGGGGCCGGGTGGACGGGCTCATCATCATGTGGCCCGAGCTCAACGCCCGGTTGTCGGGTGGTCCTCTGCTGGCCCGGGTGCCGGTGATTCTGCTCAACTGCCCCCCGACGAATCTTGCCCACGACACGATCGGGATCGAGAACTACGAGGGGGCATACGCGATGGTGCGCCATCTGGCGGGACTGGGCCACCGGCGGATCGCCCACATTCGCGGGGCGCCCCACAACTTCGATGCCGCGGAGCGCTTGCGGGGCTATCGCGCTGCGGTGCGGGACCTCGGGCTGGACAGCGACCCCGCGCTCGAGGTCCCGGGGGACTTCAGCGAGGCGGCCGGCTACGAGGCGGCCCGGGTCCTGCTCGAGCGGCCGGTCCGGCCCACGGCCGTCTTCGCCGCCAACGACTGCATGGCGATCGGCGCGATCTCGGCCTTCCGCTCGGCGGGACTCCAGGTGCCGGAGGACGTGGCGGTCGGCGGGTTCGACGACATTCCGATGGCGCGGTACATGGAGCCCGCGCTCACTTCGGTGCACGTGGATATCTGCGCGCTCGGCGAGCGCGCCACGGCCCGGCTGCTGGACGCGCTGCAGGCCCCGCCGGGCCGCGAACTACGCCGCGAGACGCTTCCCACCACGCTCGTCGTGCGGCGCTCCTGTGGCGCGCTGGCGCGGTGAACGCGGGCCCAGCATCGCCCACCGGGCCACGCCTCCCCCGCCTCCGTGCCCCCACCCTTGGAGGGAACACGCATGGAACCCCGGACTCTGGTTCGACAGCTAAGCGGAGTGCTCGCCGTGCTGGGTCTACTCGGGCTGACGAGCACCGGTGCCGCGGCGCAGACCACGACAGGGACGATCCGAGGCACCGTCACCAACCCGGAGGGCGCTGCGATCGCGGGCGCCGAGGTGGAGGCGCGGAACCCCGAGACCGGCGTCCGGCGCGCCACCACCACCCGAGCCGACGGCAGCTACACGCTTCCCGGCCTGGTGCCCGCGCTCTACGATCTCACCGTGCGCTTCATCGGGCACGCGCCACAGGCCCGGAAGGTCCGGGTCCTGATCGGCACCACCCAAACCGAGAATTTCGCGCTGGAAGTCTCCGCGGTGGAGCTCGAGGAGCTGGTCGTCGCGGGGGCCCGGCCGCCGGTGGAGATGCGGACTTCGGAGGTCGCCACCAACGTGACCGAGGAACAGATCAACAACCTGCCCAGCTCGAGCCGGAACTTCCTCGACCTCGCCATCCTCGCGCCGGGCACCACATTCACCAACGACCGTCTCGACGGGACTGCCCGCGCCTTTGCGGCCGGCGCCCAGTCGGCGGACCAGACCAATCTCTTCATTGACGGCGCCAGCTACAAGAACGACCTCATTCACGGCGGCCCCGTCGGCCAGGACCGCAGCCGCGGCAACCCCTTCCCGCGGAACGCGGTCCAGGAGTTCCGCATTCTCACGCAGAACTACAAGGCGGAGTACCAGAAGGCCTCCAGCGCCATTCTCACCGCGACGACCAAGTCCGGCGGGAATCGGTGGAGCGGCCAGGCGTTCTTCAGCTACCAGGACCAGGGGCTGGTGGCACTGGACAGCTTCGCCCGCGCGCGGAAGAAGACCGACCCGAACTTCC
>JBBIMQ010000265.1:0-4178 GCA_037444345.1 Gemmatimonadota bacterium
TACCTTTGCAAAGCCAATTGTCTCAAAAGCTTTTTGAACTGGTGGAAAAGGACCGACGAGCTCACCAGCCGCTACGAGGAGATTGACCTCCTCTACGCCATCAGCGAGATCCTGGGCCAGACGGTGCGGCTGGAGGAGGCCGCCCAGATCATCGTGCGGGAGGTGGCCGACGTGGTCGGCGCCCGCCGCGCCTCCATCATGGTGTATGACGAAACGACCGGGCTCCTCCGCACCGTCGCCGCGCGAGGGTTCACGCCGGAAGGCCTGGAGCCGGTGCGGGTGGACGACCCCGCGTCGGTGGCAGCCCGGGTGTTTAGGGAGCAACGGCTCATCGCCCACGACGCGACCGACCCGCCGCTGCGGTGGCTCGGAGATCCGGTGCCCCGGGATTACAAGGGACAGGCGTTCCTCAGCATCCCGATCACCTACGCCGCGCCCGGCAGCGCCGGCAGCCGCTGCGTCGGCGTCATCAACCTCACCGACCGCCTGGTGGGCGACTCCTTCTCCCCCTCCCAGCGGAAGCTCGTCTCCGCGGTGGCCAACCAGATCGGCGCTGCGATCGAGAACGCCCGGCTGGTGGACCGCGACCTCCGGCAGCAGCGGCTCCGCCGCGAACTGGAGCTGGCCCACGACCTCCAGCTCAAGCTGCTCCCGTCGCCCGCCGTGCTCCAGGGCGACGCCGAGGTCGCGGCGATCTGCCGGCCGGTGGACAAGGTGGGCGGCGATTTCTACACCTTTACCCGCCTGGGACATGGCCGGGTGGGGGTGATGCTCGGCGATGTGTCCTCGCACGGCTTTTCCGCCGCGCTGGTCATGGCCCTCGTCATGTCCGCCGCCGGGATCCACGCCGGCGCCGGATCCACGCCAGACGAAACCCTGGCCGCGTTGCTCGAGAGCCTGGGCACCGAGCTCACCTCCACCGAAATGTTCCTGTCGGTCTTCTACGGCGTGCTCGACCCCCGGGCCGGCCGCCTGGTCTATGCCAACGCCGGGCACCAGCACGCCTTCCGGATTCCGCTCGAGGGCGAGCCCGAGCGGCTGGTGACCACCGCCCCCCCACTCGGCCTCACCACGGCCGAGTCCATCCGGCGCCGCCAGATCTCCTGGACTCCGCGGGCCGACTTGCTCTGCCTGTGGACCGATGGGCTGGTGGACCAGGGCGGGAGCTTCACCGAAGAGCGGCTGATCGAGGAACTGGTGCGCCGCCGGCGCGATGCGCCGGAGGCCATCGTCCAGGCGGTGTTTGCCGAAGCGGACGCCGCGACCCCCGCGCCCACCGACGATCGCACCTTGCTCGTGCTCCGGATTTGAACCGGCCTCCGCCCCCATTCCGGCCTCGCAAATCGCTCGGGCAGCACTTCCTCTCCGATCCTCGTCTCCTGGCTCGGATTGCTGCGGCGCTCGAGGCGGAGCCGGGCGATACGGTCCTCGAGATCGGCCCGGGCCCCGGTGGCCTCACCGCCGAGCTGGCGCGCCTGCCGGTGAAGCTGGTCGCCATCGAGCGCGATCCGAGTCTGATCCCGGCCCTCCGCGCCCGGGTGCCCACCGCCGTGATCGTCGAAGGCGACGCCCTGGCCCTGGACTGGCACCGACTGGTGGGCCCGGGGCCGTTCCGCATCGTGGGGAACATTCCCTACCGGATCACCACGCCGCTCATCGAGCGAGCCCTTCTGCCGCCCCGGCCGGCCCGGATCGTGTTCCTGGTGCAGAAAGAGGTTGCGCTCCGGGTGGCCGCCGCACCCGGGACAGCGGCCTTTGGCGCGTTGAGCGTCGGGGTGCAAGCGGTGGCCGCCGTCGAACGGCTCTTCACCGTGCCGGCCGGCGCCTTCCACCCGCCACCCCGGGTGGACTCCGCGGTCCTCCGCCTGACACCGCTCCAGTCGCCCCTCGTGGCCGATCACGAAGTGGCGCGGTTCCGCCGCCTGGTCGTGGGCCTCTTCGGGTTCCGGCGCAAGCAGCTGATCCGGGGCCTGCGGCAACTGACCGGCGCGGATCCCGAGGAGGCCGCCCGGATCCTCGAGCGCGCCGGCCTCGCCGCCAGCGCACGGCCCGAGACCCTCGCCCCCGAGGCGTTCGTGCGCCTGCTCCGGGCGCTGGGACCAGCCTGACCCGATCCCCCGCAACCGAGCCCCCGCGCCTCGCCGCGGGGGCAGCGAGCCGCCACTCGCCCGGCACCCCAGGAATCCCCCTGGCGCTTGCCCGGCGCATTGCTCCCGCGCGCCCAGGCTGGTAGTTTTGTGAAACATTTCACAAAGCGCATGCGCAAGATCGCCGAATCCACGGTACGCCGGCTCTCCCTCTATCTGCGCTGCCTCGAGGAGTTCGAGGGCCAGGGGATCGAGACCGTCAGCTCCGAGGCCCTGGCCTCCCGTGGCGGGACCACCTCGGCTCAAGTGCGCAAAGACCTGTCGTTCTTCGGCTCCTTCGGGAAGCGAGGGCTGGGGTACTCGGTTCCGGAGCTGGTGCGCAAGCTGCGCGGGATTCTGGGCCTGGGGCGCTCCTACCGGGTGGCGGTCCTCGGGGCGGGGAAGATCGGCAGCGCCCTGGTCCAGTACCGCGGCTTCAGCCAGCGGGGCTTCGAGATCGTTGCCATTTTCGATCGGGATCCCGCCAAGATCGGGCAGCCGTGGGACGGGCTCCGGGTCCTGGACATCCGCGAGCTGGAGGCCGAGCTGGCCCGGAATCCGGTGGACATCGCGGTGATCGCCGTTCCTGCCGAGGCCGCGCAGCCCCTGGCGGACCGGGTGGTGGCGGCCGGCGTCAAGGCGATTCTCAACTTTGCTCCGGTGCAGCTCGTGGTGCCGGACCAGGTCGCGCTCAAGACGGTGAACCTGGCGCTGGAGCTGGAGACGTTGAGTTACGCGCTTGCCAATCGCTAGACGGCCTCGGCGGAGCGCCTGGCGAAGTCCTTCACGCGACCGAGACCTTGTCCGTTTACGTCACCTCCGAGATCGGCCTCCTGCAGGCGGTGCTGGTGCACACGCCGGGTGCGGAGCTCCGGGCCGTGACGCCGGCCAATCGGGCGGACTATCTCTACGACGACATCATTGCCTACGAGATCGCGCAGCGGGAGCACCGGCGGTTCGTGGCGGTACTCCAGCGCTTCGCGACCGTCTACCAGGTGGCCGACCTCCTGGCGGAGGCGCTGGAACAGCCGGAGGCGCGCGAGTTCCTGATCGCCAAGACCAGGGACGTGGTGCCTTCCGACGGCCTGGGCCGGTTGCTGGCGGAGCTCCCCGCGCGCGACCTGGCCCGGCGGATCATCGAGGGGTATGAGGCCGAAGGCGGCCCCCTCGCCCGGGCGCTCAACACGGTGGGGTACATCCTGCCGCCCTTGCCCAACCTGTTCTTCCCCCGGGACATCGGGGCGGTGATCGGCCGGCACGTGCTGGTCGGCGCCATGCGCCACCGGGTGCGCTGGACCGAGGAACTCCTGATCAAGACCCTCTTCACCTTCCACCCCGCCTTCGAGCACGCGGGGCTGCTGTACGACGGGTCGGAGGAGCGCCGCAGCGACTACACGCTGGAGGGGGGCGACATTCACGTCCTGCGGCCCGATCTCCTGGTGCTCGGGTTCAGCGAGCGCTCCAGCCCGGCCGCGCTCGATCATCTCTGCGAGGTGGTCTTCGCCCGCACCGCCGTGACCGACGTGCTGGTGGTGGTCATGCCGAAGGAGCCCACGGCGATCCACCTCGACATGCTCTTCACCCACCTGGACCACGGCCTCTGCGCCGTGTACCCGCCCTACTTCGTGGGTCCGGAGCGGCGCGCGGTGCTGCACCGGCGCAAAGGGGTGGACGGGGTGCGCGAGATGCCGAACTTTTTCGCGGCGCTGCGCGAAGTGGGCATGCCGCTGGATCCGGTCTTCACCGGGGGCACGCGCCGCAACGAGCAGGACCGCGAGCAATGGACCTCCGGGTGTAACTTTCTGGCGCTCCGGACGGGGACGATCGTGAGCTATCGGCGGAACGAGGTCACGCTCGAGGCGCTGCGGGCGGCCGGGTTCCGGCTGGTCTCGAGCACCGACTTCGTGGCCTTCGACGACTGGCTCGACACCAAGCACCGCACCGTGATCACCATTGAAGGCGACGAGCTGGTGCGCGGGGGCGGGGGGCCGCGGCGTCTCACCCTCCCGCTCCGGCGAGCCCCCCTGTGACCGGGCTGGCGCCGTTCCCGGA
>JBBIMQ010000266.1:0-4170 GCA_037444345.1 Gemmatimonadota bacterium
CCCTGCCAGGGCGAGCGGGGCGCGATCGGGCTCCGCCGTGAGCCAGGCGACCCCGCCCAGCATCGCGGCCAGAGCCAACCGCGCCGGCGCACCCCCGTCGAGGGCCGGCGGGACGGTACCCGCCAGCACGAGAACGAGCGCCGTGACCAGAACGGCGCGCCAGGTGTGGGTCACAATTCCTCCCGCTGGTGAAGCGCCTGACGCAGGCGCTGGAGAGCCCGACTCCGGATCTGGGAGACCCGCGACTCCGAGAGATGGAGGATTTCTCCGATCTGCTTCAGGTTGGCCTCTTCGTAGAAGTACAAGAGCAGCACCATCCGCTCCTTGGGTGGCAGAGCGGCGAGCGCCTCGCGCACCCGGGCCCGGAGTTCCGCGCGGCCCAGCCGATCGTCCGGTGCCCGAGCCTCGGGGTCAGGGATCGTGTCCGCCAGGCTGGCCGCCTGACCCTGGTCCACGTGCGCCGGGTGATCGAGTTGGACGAGCGTGCGGCCGTCTCGATCGTCGCGCCAGCGCCAGTAGGTGACCAGACTCACGCCCAGCTCGGCGGCCACCTCGACCGGCTCCGGGGCCCGGCCGAGCTGCTGCTGCAACCGGGCCTCGGCCTGCGAGAGTTCCCGGGCCCGCGCCTTCGCTCCCCGCGGCATCCAGTTGCGACTGCGCAGCTCGTCGAGGATGGCCCCGCGAATGCGCGGCACCGCGAAACTGCTGAAGGCAACACGGCGCGCCGGATCGAAACTCTCCAGCGCCTGAATCAACCCTACGGTGCCCGAGCTGACGAGATCGTCCAGCTCCACGTCGGGCGGGGCGTACTTGCGGGCCTCGTGGGCGCAGTGGTGAACCAGCCCGAGGTAGCTGTCCAAGAGCTGGCTGCGGGCGAGGGGGTCGCCCGAGGCGCGGTAGCGAGCCCAGAGCTCCTCCGTGAGCGACTGCGGCCCGGCGCCGCCGCTCGAGGCCGGCCTGCTAATCCCGGTGAGGGGCATGGCTCTCTCCTTCCAGACCGACGAGCCGGGGGGCGAGCTCTGCCAGGAGCGGCGGAGCCTCGGCCAGGAACGCCGCCGGGTGGTACAACCAGCCCCGCATCGCCGGGGTCTCGGGCACGGCGCCGGCAAACCCGAGCCGTCGGCGCAGAAAGCGCTCGGCGGCGAGCCGCAGGCGCTCGAAGGTCGCAGCCGCTTCCGCCGCGTCCTGCGCCCGGTTGACCAGGACCTCGACCGGCACCGAGGGAAGCTGCAGGGTCAGGATCTTGATCAGCGCGTACGCGTCGCTCAGCGAGGCCGGCTCGGGCACGACGACCACGGCCACCCGGGAGGCCCGCATGCTGGCGGCGCGCACGACCCCCTCGATGCCCGGGCCGGTGTCAATGAGCACGGCATCGTACTGGTGGTACAGGGTCGTCAGGCGATGGTGGAGCCGGGCTCGATCGGTCGCGCTGAGGGCGTGGAGCGTATCCGTTCCGGAGTCCGCCGGGACCAGCCAGAGCCGCTCCGCCACGTCCAGGACCAGATCCTCCGGGGCAGCTTCTCCCCGCATGAGGTCCTGCAGGTGGGCGCGATGCTGGAGCCCGAGGAGGATGTGCAGGTTTCCCTGGTTCTGCGCGCCGTCCACCAGCAGGACGCGGTACCCGAGGCGCGCCACCGCGGCAGCCAGCATGATCGAGAGCACCGACTTGCCCACCCCCCCCTTGCCGCTGCCCACCACCAGCGCGGGAGGGCTCCCGGCGGGCGGGGAGGGAGCCGCCGCCCGCTCGCGCGCAAGACTGAGGGCTCGCAAGGCCGCGGCCTGGTCTCTCATGACCCCCCCGCCGGGATGCGGGCCTGGGGCGCGCCGCGCCGCCGCAGAAAGGGGCCGGCGGGACGCAGATCGAAAGGAACCTCCTGCCCGTTGGCAAACCAGCGCGCGGCCAGCCCCGCTTCCCCTGCCAGCGCGAACAGCCCGACCCCCTCGGGATACTCGTCCAGCTTGGTGAGCAGCAGGTGGGTGGCCTGCCGGGCGCGAGCCTCGGCCACGAGCCGGCGCGCCAGGGCGGGCTCGAGGCCTGCCGGGAGCACCAGATGGACCTCGTCGGGACGGAGCCGCCGCAGGAACGCCTGCGTCATCTCGTGATCCGCCGCGTTGCGGGGGCCTCGCCCCGCGGTGTCGACCAGCACGACCTCGCACTCGCCCAGCCGGCGGGTGGCCGCCTCGAGGTCCCCCAGTTCGTACGCGACCTCGAGGGGGAACCCCCCCAGCTCCGCGTACACCCGGCTCTGCTCCACGGCACCGACGCGGTAGGTGTCCAGGCAGAGGAGACCCACCCGGCGGCGGCCGAAGGCCTCGGGATGGGTGGCCAGCTTCGCGATGGTGGTGGTCTTGCCCGCGCCGGTGGGACCCACCAGCGCGATTGTCAGGGGGCCCGGCGGTCGGGGCACGCCGGCCGGGCGGCTCGGCGCCCGGCGAGGGTTCGGGGGCGACTCCCTCGCGCCGCCGGCGGTCTCGGGGGCCGCCGCCACCAGTTCCAGATGGCGGCCCCCGGCGGGGGCGGGTCGGATCGACACGACGAGCGCGTCCGGGCCGAGCACCGCCTCGGCCTGGGCCAGCAGCGAGGGCAGATGCGGGCCGGTAAACGTCTCACGCGGCATCGGGCAGCTCCCAGGTGGCGATGGGTTGAACGGGGGTCTGGGTCGGCAGCTCGCTCAGGGCGATCACCGGAAGCCACGGCAGCACGGCCTCCAGCAAGCGCCTGACACCCACCCGTAGGGCTGGCGGCGTCACCAGGGGCGGGTAGCGCCCGTCGCGGCGCGTGCGGGTGGCGATCTCGCCGATGGCCTGGAGTGCGGCCGTGAGCTGAGCGGGATCGAGCAGCGGTTGCCCCTCGCGGCTCCGGGGGCTGAAGAGCTGCATCAGGGCCGCCTCCAGCCGGGGACCGATCGTGATGGCCGGCAAGGGGCCGGCCCCAGCACCTACCAACTCTGCGATCCGCGGGGACAGGGCCCGCCGGGCGAACTCCGTCAGCGCCTCGGGATCCTTGGTTTGCTCGGCAGCGTCCGCGAGAGCCTCCAGGATGCTGGCCAGGTCGCGGATCGGAATGCCCTCCCGCAGAAGCCGCTGGAGCACCCGGTGGACGACGCCCAGCGCGAGCTTGCCGGGCACCGTCTCCTCCACCAGGGCTGGGTGGGTCTCCTTCAGGCCGTCGAGCAGCTCGCGAACGGCCTGCCTGCTCAACAGCTCGGCCGCGTGGCGCCGGATGGTCTCCATCAGATGGGTCGCCAGCACCGCCGGCGCCTCCACCACCGTGTAGCCCGCCGCCTCGGCGGCGGCGCGGTCGGCAGGGGCGATCCACACCGCGGGAAGACCGAAGCTCGGATCGGTCGTGCGCTGGCCCTCCACCCGGCCCGTGACGCCTCCGGTGTCGAGCGCGAGAAGTTGCCGGGATGCGACTTCGCCCCCGCCAACCCTGACGCCGCGAATCCGGATCACGTATTCCTGCGCCCCGAGCTGGATGTTGTCCCGGATGCGAACGGGCGGGACCACGATCCCGAGCTCGAAGGCGAGCTGCTTGCGGAGGATCCCGATCCGCTGGAGGAGGTCCCCGCCCTGCTTCTCGTCCACCAGCGGCAGGAGCCCGTAGCCCACCTCGATCTCCAGCGGCTCCACCGCCAGGATGTCCTTGAGCGCCAGAGCCGCGGGCGGAACCCCCTCCGTTGCGGGGGCAGTGGGGGAGCTGGCCCCCTGGCGCTTGCGGCGCCCGGTCGAGCTCGCCAGGGCTGCCGTGCCGCCGGCCAGGAGCAGGAAGGGGAGGGCGGGAAGCCCGGGCACGACGGCGAAGAGGGCGAGCAGGGCCGCTGCGGTGCCGAGGGCCCGGGCGTCTCGGGTGAGCTGGGCGGCGATCGAGGGGGCCATCCCTGTGCCCCCGGTGCCGTAGGTGACCAGGATGCCGGCCGAGGTGCTCACGATGAGGGCGGGGATCTGGGTCACCAGGCCATCGCCCACCGAGAGCGAGCTGAACCGGCGGAGGGCATCGCCGGCGCTCATCCCGTGCTGGGTCATGCCGATCACGAACCCGCCCACGAGATTGATCGCGGTGATCACCAGACCGGCCACTGCGTCGCCGCGCACGAACTTGGCCGCGCCGTCCATCGCGCCGTAGAAGTCGGCGTAGCGGCTGATCTCCTCCCTCCGGCGCCGGGCCTC
>JBBIMQ010000267.1:0-4147 GCA_037444345.1 Gemmatimonadota bacterium
AGGAGCTGGTGCGGTGGGCGCGGCCGCCGGCGCGGGAGCCGGCCGAAAGGGCGGAGGCGGCACCGGCCTCGCGGCGGCGCTGGAGGCGTCGTGCCGCGCCATCACCTACGGGATCTACTTCGAGTTCGGCAGCGCCGATCTCAAACCGGCCTCCGAGCCCACCCTCCGCCAGATCGCGGCGATCCTGCAGCGACATCCGGACTGGGTGCTCAGCATCGAAGGCCACACCGACTCGATCGGCGGGGCCGCCAGCAACCTGGCGCTGTCCAAGCGCCGAGCGGAGGCGGTGCGGCGAGCCCTGGTGGCGCGATACGGGATCGCGCCGGCGCGGCTCGAGCCCCGGGGGTTCGGTCTGACCCGCCCGATCGCGCCGAACGCCGCGATCGAGGGCCGGGCTCGGAACCGCCGGGTGGAACTGGCGCGAAAGTGCTGAGTCGAGGGAGGAGGGAGAGTCGCATGCGAGGTATCGCGTTCATCGTCCTCGCGGCGGCTATCGCCGCGGGCGGCTGCACCCGCGACCGCGGCTCCGGGATCGCCCGGGCCGCCGCCGACTCGGGAGGGACTTCGATCCCATCGAGTATGTCAGGCGACCCTGCGGGTCGCGACCCGTGCTCGCTGGTGAGCCGGAGCGAGGCGGAGCGGTTCCTGGGGCCGCTGGCCGGCGACCCGTATCGCGCCAGCATCGAGGGGGCGCCGCTGGAGTCCGGCACTGCGTGTTACTACCGGGCCGCGAGCGGCCGGGGGGTGGCCCTCGAGCCAACCTGGGAGGACGGCCGGCTGGGCATGAAGGCGGTACGCCTGGGGGGAGGGCTCGCCGGCAAGGTGCTGGGCGATCTGCTCGGGACCGCCGACACCCTCGGCGCCGACTGGGACGACGCGGCCTGGATCTACGGCACCCTGTACGCGCTCCGGGGCGATGCCCTGGTCGCGGTGGATGTGACCGCGGCCGGCGGAAGCCCGGTCCTCGCGGCGACGCTCGCCGACATCGCCCTGGGCCGGCTGGCGCACCCGCTCGCCTACGATGGGGCCGCGGCCGCGCGGCGGGCCCCGGGCTCACTGGTGACCCCTCGCGATCCCTGCTCGCTCGTGACGCCGGAGGAGGCCGCCGCCATTCTCGGCCCGCTCCCCGCGCCTCCGTACTCGAGCGGCAAGGGCTGCGTCTTCGCCACCTCGGCCCCCCGGGTCCGGACCCCGCTCGGCGCCCTGGCCATGGGGCAGCGCGAAACGGTGCTCGAGGTCATCTGGACCGGCGGGTACAAGGCGCTGTATCAGGCCAAGCAGAACGCCTCGCTCGTCAAGGGTATCGCAGACTCGGCCTCGATGGTGAAGGCCACCTGCGGGGTGAACCCCGCCACCGGCGAGGCCGCCTGCACCGACAGCGTGTTCCGGTTGGACACCATGATGAATCGCGCCGACCGCGAGATGCGGGGCTCGGAGCGAGGCCGGAGGGACCTGGCGGAACTGCAGGGAACGATTCAGGCGCTGGGCGCGGCGACAGCGGAGAGCAGCCTGCAGCTCCGGCACGACACCACGGGGATCGCAGGACCCTGGGACGACGCCGCCGTGCTCGCCGGACTGACCTTCATGGCGGTGAAGAAGGACGTGCTGATCTCGGTCAACCTGCAGGCCGGGCTCGACAAGGCGAAGGCCCTCGTCGTCAGGGCGATGAGCCGGCTCTGAGCTCGGAGGGCGACGCCCTCCCCGCGACACCGGCGCAGGTCTTGGTGCTGGACCGGTTCATGGCGGCCTTTCCCTGTCGACCGGCGGCCCTTCCCCTCGGAGGCCATCTCATGTCCCGATCTTCTGACCGCAGCAGGCTCCATCGCCTGGCCTTGTTAGGGGCTTCGCTCCTGATGGCGGTAACCGGGTGCCGTCGCGGCGCCGGATCGGAGTCGGCAGCGGGTACCGCGGCCTCGGGCTCGCGGCTCGGTATCGCTCAGGTCCTGGTGCCCGACTCGGCGGGGCTCCGGCGGTACCTCGAAACGGTGGACACCGTGCGCGGCGCCACCGCGGAGCTCCGATGGAGCCCCAATACGGTACGGCTCGATCGGGTGGAAACCCTGCGGTCGCTCCGGCGGGTGAGCCGCGACGGAGCCGCGTTCACCTTCGACGCGGCGGAGCCGAAGATCCGAGGACTCGCACCCGGCCGGGTGCTTCTGGTCTGGGGGATCGCGCTGCGCAAGGTCCGGGCCCTCGAGCCGCGGGGCGGAGTCATCGTGGTCCGGACGGACCCGGTCTCGCTCCCGGAGGCCATCGAGGAGGGGCGGATCGAGTGGAAATCACGGGCCGGCTTCGCCCGCGGGCTCTTGTCGCCAGGCGCGCCCGAAACCGATAGCGTTCGCCGCCACGCGGCGGCGCGAACGCCGCCGGGACTCGTCCGGTTCGCCTCGTATGGCCTGCTGGCCACTGGCGGGGCCGGTCCGCCGGTCCAGGAAGAAGCACCCGGCGAGACGCCAGAACCGGAAGACAAGGGCGAAGGCGAGCTTCCCCACCATGCCGAAGGCGAGATCGGCGGTTACGAGTTCGAGGTCGGCTACGGCTGGGATCGTGCGAAGCTCCAGTTTCAGCTCGAGGCTCGCAAGGGCGAGCCGCAGGCCTTCGACGAGCCGGAGGAAGCGCAGGGCGAGCGGACCCGGGCGCACGGGACCCGCGGCGCGGGCGGCAAGGGCCTCGAGCCGGAGGAGCGGCCTCTCACCGCCGAGGAGAAGAAGCGGGCCAGGGAGCACGAGGAGCTGGAGCAGCACACGAGGCAGGGCATCGGGGAGATCGAGCACCCCGGCGGCCTGCTCACCCCGAAGGGCCTGTTCGGTCTGGCGGCCGAGGCGTTCGATCTCAGGATCCGCGTGCGGGGCCATCTCGACGACTTCGCCACCGAGGGACGGCTCGCCATCCACAACGCGGCACTCGGCAACTTCCGCCTGGCGATCAGCGAGCTTCGCGGCGAGGCCGACCTCGACTGGGTCGCCCGGCTGGGCGCGCCCGGGACCTTCTCCGAGAACATCAAGGTCGAGGTGCCGTGGTACTTCGACATCCCGCTCCTCATCGCCGGTATTCCGTTCGTGGTGGAAATCGGCGTGAACTTCCTGGCCGCGCCGGCGCTCACCAGCCAGTACGCCTCGGCGGCGGGGGGCTATCATATCGCGTTTCAGGGGAGCGCCACCGTGACCGCGACCCCCGCGTCCGCCGACGCGGAGGGCGACCTGTCAGGCACTCCGGAGGTCTCTCAACGGCAGATCACGAGCCTGGGCGTCTCCGGGGTGCTGGTCGCCGCCCAGGTGCCGAGGGTGGGCTTCGGGCTCGGCCTGTTCAATACCTCGGCCGTGGCCTACGTGGATCATGTGCTGGCCACCAGTATCGTGACCGCCGGGGGAACGAGCCTCATCCCCTGCCGCCGCTACCAGATCAACAGCAGCTTCGGCGCCGGCGTCGCGGTGCAGCTGCTGGGCATCAAGATCCCCGGACTGAGTCAGAAAAAGCTTCTCAAGCAGCCGTTCGACACCGTCATCACCGAGCCGCCAGGCGCCAACTGCAAGGTGTGAGGCGGCGTACCGAGGATCCTTTCCCGCAGGGAGCGAGCCCCATGTCGCAACGCAACGCCAGATATCTCGTGACCGCCGCGCTGGCGGCGGCAGGAATCGCCGCCGGCCTGAGGGCCCAGGACTTCGAAGGCGCCATCAGCGCACAGATGCTGCTCGGCGGGAAGGCGGTGGACGTCGTCTACTACGTGAAGGGCCCCAAGACTCGAACCGAGAGCAGCTCGGCCGAACTGCAACAGCAGGGCATGGGCGCGGCCATCATGATCATGGACGGCACCACGGGCGACATGATCAGCGTGGTTCCGGCCCAGAAGATGTACGTCCGGATGAACGTGCGCGAGATGGCCAGGGGTCTCCAGTCCGAAGATCGCAACCGGGAGGTCCACGACCTCGTGCTCAAACGGACGGGGCGGAACGAGACGATCGCCGGACACTCGTGCGAGCACTGGCTCGTGGGCAAGGACCAGACCGACATGTGTCTTGCCAAGGGGCTCGGGTTCTGGGGAGCGAGCGGTGGAAGCGGGGTCGGTGCCTTGAGCAAGATCCCCGGGCTCGATCGCCAGCGGATCGAGGCCCAGCGCGGCCGCGAGCGTCGCCACGATCGGGATGAG
>JBBIMQ010000268.1:0-4146 GCA_037444345.1 Gemmatimonadota bacterium
AATGTTGGTCGAGTACCAGCCGGCCACCCCGAGCATCCGCGCCTTGAACATCGGGGACAGCACGGTCTTGACCATGGTCTGGCCGGTCTTGAAATCCTTGCCGCCGATGGCCACCCCCTGATCCCTGGCCAGCTGCTCCAGGGCCGGAATGTCGCAGGTCAGATTCGGGGCTCCGTTGGCGAACGGCACCCCTTCCTTCAGCGCGGCCCAGGCATAGAGCATCGAGGGAGCGATCGAGGGATCGTCGTCGTCCATCGCCTTCTCGAACGCGGCCAGGGTCTGATGGGTGGGGCCCGGGGTGATGAAGATCTCGGTGCTGGCGCACCAGACCATGACCAGCCGGTCGCAGCGGTGCGCGGCCTTGAAGTCGCGAATGTCCTGCCGGATGGCCTCGGCCCAGGCGCGCTTCCGCCTGCCGGGTTTGACGTTGGCTCCCTCCAGCCGCTTGACGTACTGCCGGTCGAAGGCAGCGGGCATCGGCCGGATGGACTCGAGGAAGTCCTTGATCGGTTCGACGTGCTCCCAGCGGTTCAGCACGCCGCAGTGGAGGCAGGATTGATAGGCGTTGTCCGGCACCGGGTCCCAGGCGCCGAAGACCAGATCGTCCAGGGCGGCGAGCGGCACGAACTCCCGGATGAGCGGCGAGCGGTGCTCGGTCCGTTTGCCGAGCCGGATGGTGCCCATCTGGGTGAGGGAGCCGATCGGCTTCGCCTTGCCCCGGCGGGCGAGCTCGACCCCCGCGATGAAGGTCGAGGCCACGGCTCCCAACCCGACACACAGCACTCCAAGCCTGCCCTGGGCAGGCGGGATGGGTCGGGGGCGGGGAGTACCTTCTACCACTCGGATTGTCCTTTCCCGGAACCTGGCGCGGCAACGCCTTCCGTCACTCGATAGACATACACGAAGCGCTGGACCACGGTGATCGCCGAGGCCAGCGTGAGCACGGCCACGATGGCTTCCAGCAAGAGCGCCCCGGGACCCGCGCCGAAGAGCACCGTCGGCACCCCCAGCCCCACGATCCGCTCGGCCCGCTGCACCAGCCCCACCCGGCACTCGATTCCCAGCCCCTCGGCCCGGGCCCGGGTGTAGGAGACCAGGAGCGAGGCGATGATGGCGACCATGCAGAGGATGATCGCGGGGACCCGCCATACCACCGTCCCCTCGGGGGCGAGCAGGAAGTACACCCCGATCCCCAAAAACGTCGCCCCGTCGCCCACCCGGTCGAGGCTCGAGTCGAAGAAGGCACCGAACCGGGTGGTCTGCTGCCGCGCCCGCGCGACCGCGCCGTCCAGGGTGTCCACCACGCCACTCAGGAGGTAGAGAGCCCCGCCCCAGCGGACCCACCCGGCGGCGAAGGCGCAGGACGAGGCCACCACCACCGCGGTCCCCACGGCTGTGATCGCGTTGGGCGAGACCTGCGCCCGAATCAGCGCCGACACCAGGGGCCGGGTCGCGGCGTAAAACGCCTGCTCCACCGGCTTGGTGATGAGTTTCACCTCGCTCGCCACCCTCTGCCCGCGGAAGTGCCGGGAGCGGGGCGCTCCCTCGCGGCTTGGCCTCCTCCGGGACCGCCACGCACCCGGTCCAGAGGCTCCGAGACCGGGAAAAGCCGGCGCAAACTATAACGGCGAACACGGGTTATCGGAAGCGGCCCGAGCGCAGGGGACCGAGGTGCCCAGCCACCGCTCCCGACCCGGAGCGATGCAGCGGTACGCCGAGCATCCGGTCCCTAATAGAGGAGGAAAGCCTCTCGCCGCTCCAGGAACGCGCGGGTCCCGGCTTCCCAGCCGGCCGCGATCCGGTCGGGCGGGACACCATTCATGATGGCCTCCCGGAGTGCCGGGCCGCCAGCCAGGCGGTCGAACTGCGAGGCGTCGAAGCGGAACTCAGCGGGGTGCACGGCCCGGATGGCCTCGAGGAGGACCAGCGCCGCCAGCGTCGGTTCGTAGACCTGCCGGTCGGTGACTCTCAGCCGGATCCCTCGAATCGTGGTACCGGCGTACTTCCCGTCGCCGGGATCTCGGGGCGTGAAGCGGGTAGGCTCGAACGCCAGGCCCGGCAGCCTCGCAGCACGAACCCGAGCCAGCACCGCCCCGGGCTCGAGCCAGGGCGCGCCGATCTGTTCGAACGGGGCCTCGCTGCCCCGGCCCACCGAGAGGTTGGTGCCTTCGAACAGGCAGAGACCGGGATAGTGAATCAGGCTCTCCAGGCTTCTCAGATTGGGGCTCGGGGCTACGAAGGGGAGGCCGGTCTGGTCCAGGTACATCTCGCGGCGCCAGCCCGCGGCCGGCACCACGTGAAGGTCGGTCGCGAGCCCGAGCTCGGTCTTCGCGAGGCGAGCCAGCTCGCCCAGGGTCATGCCATGCCGCATCGGGACGGCCAGGAGGCCCACCGGGGAGCGGTGGCCGGAGTCGGGAAGGTTCCCCTCCACGGCGCCGCCGATCGGGTTGGGGCGGTCGAGCACCACGACGGGAATCCCCTGCAGGGCGGCCGAGCGCATCACCTCCACAGTGGTCCAGAGGTAGGTGTAATAGCGCGCACCGGCGTCCTGGAGATCCACCAGGACGAGATCGAGTCCTCTCAGCATGTCACCGGTGGGGGCGGAAGCGTCGCCATAAAGGCTGTAGATTGGTAAGCCCGTCGCCGAGTCGGTGGTCGAGGCGACCGGCGCACCGGGCGGGGCGGTTCCGCGGAAGCCGTGTTCCGGACTGAACAGCGCGGCGAGGACGAGCGGCGCGGCGCGCAGCCGGTCCACCGCGCTCCGCCGTTCCGCGTCCACCCCCGCCTGATTGGTGAGGAGCCCGATACGCTTGCCCCGGACCAGGTGCAGGCTGTCGGCGAGCAGGACCTCGAGCCCGGGCCGCACCCGCTCCTGGCGAGCGGCCACCCGCTCGGGGCGACCCCATCCAGTCGCCAGCATGACCGACCCCACGAGGCTGATGGCCAACAGGTGCCCGGCGTAATGCATTGGTGGCCTCGCTCCGGCCCGGTGATCCCGGCGGCCTGTCTCGCCGCAGCCGCTCTTGTGCTCGCCCCGTGGGGCCGTGCAGCGGGGCAAGTCTCCGCCCGCGACTCGATCCTGGTCGAGCGGGTGCTCGACTCCCTGCCGCTCCGCGAACGCGCCGCCCAGGTGGTGATGCCGTGGATTCCCGGCGGCTACACCGCGTTCGACGACAGCGCCTTCGCGGTCTACCAGGGGTGGGTGGACTCGCTCCGGGTGGGCGGGATCATCGTCGCGGCCGGCTCGCCCCTCGATGTGGCAGCCCGCCTCAACCGGCTCCAATCACGCTCTCGGCTCCCGCTCCTGATCGCCGCGGACCTGGAGAGCGGGACCAGCGCGCGGCTGCTCGGCGGGACCCCCTTTCCTTCCAATATGGGCGTGGCGGCCGCCGGTGACGAGCAGGACGCCTACGAGATCGGCCGGATCACCGCGCTGGAGGGCCGGGCGGTCGGGATTCATCTCACCTTTGCGCCGGTCGCCGATGTCAACAACAACCCGGCCAACCCGATCATCAACACCCGCTCGTTCGGTGAGGACCCGTGGCTGGTGGCGCGTCTGGTAAACGCCGCCATTCGGGGCCTCCAGGACCACGGCATGCTCGCCACCGCCAAGCACTTCCCCGGCCACGGCGACACCGGGACCGACTCGCACCTGGCGCTGCCGGTGATCGGCGCGGGGTGGCGCCGCCTCGACTCGCTCGAGCTGGTGCCGTTCCGGGCCGCGCTGGAGGCGGGCGTGGGCCTGGTCATGTCCGCCCACGTGGCCCTCCCCGGGATCGCGGGCAACAGTCTCAGGCCCGCGACGACGGACCCGGCGGTTCTCACCGGAGTGCTGCGCGACTCGCTCGGCTTCAGCGGGGTGGTGGTCACCGATGCGCTGGACATGGCCGGCGTGGCCAGTCGCTACGGCCCGGGCGAGGCGGCGGTGGCCGCCTTCCTCGCCGGGGCCGATCTCCTGCTCCAGCCCGCCGAGCCCCGCGCCGCCATTGCCGCTCTGGTGAACGCGGTCGAAGGGGGCCGGATCAGTGGCGAACGCCTCGCCCGGTCGGTCCGGCGGGTGCTCCGGCTCAAGATGCAGCTCGGGCTCTTCCGCCGGCGCACCGTGCCGCTCGACAGCGTCCCGCTGGTCGTGGGCAGTGCCCGATT
>JBBIMQ010000269.1:0-4111 GCA_037444345.1 Gemmatimonadota bacterium
TCCAGCACCGTCGGGTCGGGATGATGGTTCGGGAACCGGCCGTCCGATTCGCAGAACAGCGGCGTCACCTCGGCGCCCACCGCCGACAAGGTCGGTACCGCGACCAGGCTGCCTACTCCGTTGCCGCAGTCCACCACGACCTCGACCCGCCGGCGCAGGCGGTGCCGGCTCACGATGGCCTCGCGATAGCGCTCCAACACCGAGGCATCGGCCGTCTCGCCCCCGGTACCGCTCCGCCAGGACTCGGCGGTGATGATCTCATGCAGCCGGAGAATCTCCTCGCCGTGAAGGGCCTCTCCGGCGAGCACCATCTTGAACCCGTTGAACTCGGGCGGGTTGTGGGAACCGGTGACCTGGAGCCCGCCGTCGGTCCCGAGGGCGTGCACCGCGAAGTAAAGTGCGGGGGTGGGCAGCATGCCCACGTCCACGGCCACCCCGCCTGCTTCCGCGATGCCCTCCCGCACGCCGGCCGCGAGCCCTTGACCCGAAGGGCGGTTGTCGCGGCCCACCGCGAGCCGGGGGGCGCGACCTACCCGCTCCCATCCCAGGGTGGCGAAGGCCCGCCCGAGCGCCCGGGCCACCTGAGGGGTGAGCTCCCGGTCCACCAGACCGCGAACATCGTACTGCCGGAAAATGGTGCGAGGGACGTTCATCGCCGATCCGTCCGGTGCGTGCGGCCGGCCGGCCGGAGGGTCCGGCCCGGACGACCATCGGGGCCCGGCCTGCGTTTCACGGCAACCCGCAGCGGCCCCAAGCTGCTCGCGGCGGGCCTGCCGGCGGCTCAGCGAGCCGCCACATCCGCCGCGGCCTGGATGAGGGCGCCCGCCCCGTACTCCGAGGCCTGAAGCGCCGGGGTGGGCCAGAACCCCAAGACCAGGAGGAGCACCACGGCCACGGCGACCGTCGCCGCAGCGGCCTTCGGCAGGCCCCGGTCGAAAAAGGCAAGCGGGGCCCGTGCCGGCCGCATGTACATGGCCATGATCACCGGCAGATAGTAGCCCGCCGACACCACACTGGTGACCACCAGAATGACGCTCAGGGCGTACTGCTTCTCGGCGACCAGCGCCGTGAGGATATACCACTTCCCGATGAACCCGAGCGTCCCCGGAAAGCCGAGCAGCGAGAGCAGGCAGATCGAGAGGGCGAAGGCGAGCCAGGGCCGCGCCTGGCCCAAGCCGGCCAGGTCGGCGAGCCCGAGCTCGCGCTCCCCGCCCCGGCCCAGCGCTCCCACGATGGCGAATGCCGCCACGGTGGTCGCGCCGTACGCGAGCAGGTAGAGCAGCAGGCCCGCCGCACCCAGCGGCGTTCCGGTCCACAGCACGGCGAGGAGGTAGCCGGCGTGGGCGATCGAGCTATAGGCCAGCATCCGCTTAAGCGACGGCTGGTTGAGGGCCACCAGGTTGCCCAGGACCATGGACGCGGTGGCGAGCAGCCACAGGATGGGGCGATAGACCGCGACCGTCGCGCTGAACGAGGTGAGCAACACGCGGGCGAAGGCGGCAAACCCGGCCACCTTCACCGAAGCTGCCATGAATCCCGTGACCGGGGTGGGAGCGCCATCGTACACGTCTGGCACCCACATGTGGAACGGGACCGCCGCCACCTTGAAGCCGAACCCCACGATCAGGAGCCCGAGCCCTGCGGCCGCGAGAAACGGCAGGTCGGGCCGGGCCAGCTGGCCGGCGATGAGCACCAGGTTGGTGCTCCCGGTCGCTCCATACAGGAGCGCGATGCCGTAGAGCAGGAACCCGGAGGCAAAGGCCCCGATCAGAAAGTACTTGAGCGCCGCTTCGGCAGAGAACCGGTCGGCCCGGTGGTAGCCGGCCAGCACGTAGACCGCGACCGACATCGTCTCCAGGCCGAGAAAGAGCACGATCAGGTCCTGGGCCGCCGTCATGAACAGCATCCCCACGACCGCGAGCAGGAGGAGCACGTAGTACTCCGGTGCCACCAGCCGCTCTCGCTCCAGGTAGTTGAGCGAAACCAGCACGCTCCCGAGCGAGGCAATCAGGAGAATCGAGGACGAGAGATAGCGGAACTCGTCCAGCGCGATCATGACGGCCAGCCCCTCCGCCTCCGCCTTTCGCGCGGCGAGCCAGAGCACGACGGCCAGGGTCAGGATCAGGCTTCCCGCACTGAGTTGTCCGGCCAGGCGGCTGTCCCTGGCGGTCTCGTGCCGCCAGCTTGCGACCAGGAGGACAACCAGCGCGAGGGCCGAGAGAACCAGCTCGGGCGCGAGGGCCAGCATCATGCCCGAAGGGCTGCTGAGATCGGTCGGCATGGGGTCAGGGCCGGGGTTGGGGCCCCGCGGTTGGGGCGGCGGCCTGCGCAGCGGCGGCCGCGGTGGCCTTCGCGTAGCCAGGTCGCACCAGCTCCAGGTAGTGCCGGGCGGAGGCCTCCATCCGCGCGAGGACGGGCTCAGGGTAGAGCCCGAGCCAGATCATCCCGGCCACGAGGGGGATCATGACCCCGAGTTCGCGGGGCGTGAGATCGGGCAGGTGCCGGTTCTCGGCCTTGTCCAGCGGGTTGAAGAGCAGTCGCTGCACGGCCCACAGGAGGTAGGCCGCGGCGAAGATCACCCCGGTGGTGGCGAGGCCGGCCGCCCAGGGATGGCGCCCGAAGCTCCCGAGCAGCACCAGGAACTCGCCCACGAATCCGCTCAGGCCGGGGAGTCCGATCGAGGCGAGCGCCGTCACTACGAGGATCAGCCCGAACACCGGAATCACCCGGGCCAGGCCCCCGAACTCGGCCAGCGCCCGGGTGTGCCGCCGCTCGTACAGCATACCGATGAGGAAGAACAGGGCGCCGGTGGAGAGCCCGTGGCCGATCATCACCATGAGGGCGCCCTGCACCGATTGCAGCGTGCCAGCCCAGATGCAGAGCATGACGAAGCCCAGATGGCTCACGGAACTGTACGCGACCAGCTTTTTCACGTCGGGTTGGACCAGGGCGACCAGGGCGCCATAGATCACCCCGATGACCGCGGTGCCCACCGCCAGCCCGGTCACCAGCGGCGAGAGGGCGACCTGCGGGAAGAACGGCACCGCGAACCGGAGGAACCCGTAGGTGCCCATCTTGAGCAGCACCCCGGCCAGCAGCACGGATCCCGCGGTGGGGGCCTCGACATGGGCGTCGGGAAGCCAGGTGTGGAACGGAAAGACCGGGACCTTGATGGCAAAGGCCAGCGCGAAGCAGGCGAACAGCCAGGGGGCCACGCGCCCGATCGTCCCGGCGTGCTGGAGCACCGTCTCGTAGGCGAACGAGATGGTCCCTGTCGCCGCCGCGGTCTGCCACACCAGCACGACGATGGCCACCAGCATGAGCAGGGAGCCCGCCATGGTGTAGATGAAGAACTTGATCGCGGCGTAGATCCGGTTCGGACCGCCCCAGATCCCGATGATGAAATACATCGGGATCAGCATCACTTCCCAGAAGACGTAGAACAGGAACAGGTCCAGCGAGACGAAGACCCCGATCATGCCCGTGAGCAGGGTGAGCATCAGGGCGTAGTAGGCCCGTTCCCGCTGAGTGATGTAGGTGAAGCTGCCCAGCACCGACAGGGCCATGAGTCCGGTGGTGAGCAGCACCAGGAACAGCGAGATGCCGTCGAGCCCCACGGTGTAATGGATGCCCCATTGCGGCAGCCAGGGCGCGGTGAGCCGGAATTGCATGCCGGGGTCGGTGTGGTCGAACGCCCACCAGAGGCCCAGCGAGAGCACGAAGACGAGGCCGCTCACGGCGAGCGCCACGTAGCGCGCCTGCCGCGGCGGCACCAGCAGCACCGGCAGCACGCCGGCGAGCGGGAGGAAGACCAGGGCGTTGAGGATCCACCCGTCGTAGCCGATCGCCATCAGGAAGTGTGCCATCCTACCTCCAGGCGATCGCCCCGAGGACGTAGATCACGCCGACCAGGAAGACCACGAGGTACACCCCCACCTGGCCGTTCTGCATCCGACCGCCGAGCCACCCCAGGGCGCGGGACAGCGCCGCGCTGCCGTTCACCCCTGCCCCGTCAATCAGGCCCTGGTCCACCTTGCGCCACAGCCACTGCGCCAGGCGCACCACCGGCCGCACGATGGCCGCGTCGTAGAGCTCGTCCACGTAGTATTTC
>JBBIMQ010000270.1:0-4095 GCA_037444345.1 Gemmatimonadota bacterium
CGGCCGCATCGCCGACCAGGGGACGCCCCTGCGAACCGCGCTTCGTGAGGCCGTGCGGCGGTTCGGATCCGCTCTGGCGTTCACCGGCCAGCAGAACCTCCTTTTCACCCGACTCACGGTGCGGGCGGTCGGGGAGCTCGAGCGCCTGCTCCGGGACCACGGTCTCACCCCGGCGGCCCAGCTGTCGGCCGCGCGCCGCTTTTCGATCGCCTGCCCCGCGCTGCCAACCTGCGGGCTGGCGGTCGCCGAGTCGGAGCGGGTGTTCCCGGCGATCCTGGCGCAGTTCGAGCAGGAGTTGGAGGCGCTGGGACTCCGCCAGGAGCCGATCACGATCCGCATGACCGGCTGTCCCAACGGCTGCGCTCGCCCCTACACGGCCGACCTCGCGTTCGTGGGGCGCTCGCTCGGCCTCTCCCATGGCAATGTGGGGGGGGGCCGGGCAGGGGAGCGGGGGGCCGACCTCTACCTGGCGGATGTGCGGCAGGAGAGGTTGCTCGAGGCGGTGCGGCCGCTGCTCCTCCGCTGGGCTCGGGAGCGACTCCCCGGCGAGGGGCTGGGGGCGTTTTATCAGCGTCTGATCGGCCGCCCGACGCCGCGCCGCGCCCTGACCGGGCGGGAGCAGCCCACCGCCGAGCTGGTGCAGCTCACGGGGGTCCCGTGACCGCGGCCGCTCCTCGTCCCCGGACCGCCCTGGTGCTCGCGGCCCACGGCTCTCGCCGCGACCCGGAGGCGAACGCGCTGGTGGCGGCGCGAGCGGCGCAACTGGCGCGGCGCGGCGTCGCGGATCAGGTGGTGGCGGCCTACCACCAGGGATCGCCGAGCTTCACGAGCGCGCTGGACAGCCTGGATGCCGAGCGGATCCTGGTGGTGCCGTTCTTCACCAGCGAAGGGTATTACACCCGCCGGGTTCTGCCCCAGGCCCTGCGGCAGAGCGCCCGATTCGATCCCCACCGCGTCCGCCAGACGCCGCCGTTGGGGGTTCATCCGGCGATCGCGGACCTGGTGGCCCGCCGGGCGCGCGCGGTGGCCGCAGAGTTCGGGCTGCCGCTCGAGCGGACCCTGCTGATCGTCGCGGGGCACGGGACCGGCCGCCACCGGCAGAGCCGCGGGGCGACGCTGGCCCTGGCTCGGGCGCTGGGCGAGCGCCAGGTAGCCGCGGAGGCACGGGCCGCGTTCCTGGACGACGAGCCGCCGATCGAGGCCGTCCTCGCCAGCGCTCCCGGGCGGCACGTCTTGGTGATCCCATTCCTGATCGGCGGCTTCCATGCTACCCGCGACCTGCCCCGGCGACTCGGGCTCGGCCACGGGACGGCACCGTGTCAGGCGGTCCAGGAGGGACGGCGAGTGGTGCTCGATGCGCCGGTCGGACGCGACGACGGCCTGCTCGAGCTGATCGCCGACCTCGCCGCTCGCGAGCTTTCGGGACCAGCGGGTCCCGCCGGCAGCGTCGCCCTGGTGGGCGCCGGTCCCGGCGATCCGGGGCTCATCACCGTGCGAGGGCTCGAGCTGCTCCGGGCGGCCGACGTGGTGCTCCACGACCGGCTGATCCCCGCCCAACTCCTGCGGGAGGTGCGCCCCGGCGCGCTGGTGATCCCGGTGGGCAAGCACCCCGGGCGAGCCGCAGTGCCCCAGGAAGAGATCAATCGGCTGCTGGTGGAGCACGCGCGGCGGGGCGCTCGGGTGGTGCGGCTCAAGGGGGGGGACCCCTTCGTATTCGGGCGGGGGGCCGAGGAGCTGGACGCCTGCCGCGAGGCAGGGGTGCCCTGCACCGTGGTGCCCGGGGTGTCGAGTGCCATTGCGGTTCCGGCGGCTGCCGGGATTCCGGTGACGGCTCGGGGCAGCGCGGCGTCGTTCGCCGTCCTCACCGGGCAGCTGGCCTCGGGCGGCGGCTCCATCGGCGCCCTCGCCGCGCGCGCGGCCGCGCTGGACACACTGGTGGTCCTCATGGGCCGCTCCGGACTCCAGGCGCTCACCCAGGAGCTGCTCGCCGCCGGGAAGGACCCCGACCTCCCGGCGGCCGCGATCCAGAATGGCACCACCCCCCGGCAGCGGGTGGTGACCGCCACCCTGGCTACCCTCGCGGAGGCCGCGGACCGTGCCGGCCTGACCGCGCCGATCGTCACGGTGATCGGGTCCGTGGCCGCGCGCGCGCGGGAGGGGGTGCCGTGCTGATCGTTCTGGGGGTGGACTTTCGGCAGGCGCCCCTTGCCTCGCGCGGGCGGCTCCAGCTTTCCCCGGACCGGGTCGCTCTGGCCTATCGGGCGCTGCGCCGCTGGCGGATCGGGGCGGTGCTGCTCGGGACCTGCAATCGCACCGAGATCGTCGCCTGGATTCCGGTGGCGTACCCGGACGATGCCCGGCGGCTCGTGGAGCGCGGCGTCGCCCGGCTGGCCCCGCACCGCGCCTGGGCTGACGAATTCCTGACCCGGGCCCGGAGCCGGACCGGCAAGCGAGCGGCCGAGCACCTGCTGCGGGTCGCCGCGGGGCTCGAGTCCCGGATCGTGGGCGATGCCCAGATTGCCTCCCAGGTGCGCGCCGCCTACCAGCGCGCCGCCCGCGAGGGTTTTCTGGGTCCGGAGCTTCACCGGTTGTTCCAGACCGCCCTCCGCGTGGGGCGGCGGGTGCACGGCGAGACCGGACTCACCCGCGCCCGGCGCTCGGCGGGGAGTCTCGCCGCGGATCTCGTGGCCCGCCGTCTGGGCGGCCTGGCCGGACGCCGCATCGTGGTGCTGGGCGTCGGCAAGACGGCCCGGGCGGCGGGGTTCAGGCTCCGTGCCCTCGGCGCGAGCGACCTCGAGATCGTCAACCGCACGCCGGAACGCGCGGCGGCGCTCGCCCTGGAGCTGGGAGCGTCTTGCCGGTCGTTCGAGCACCGTTACGAGGCGCTGGCGCGGGCCGACGCCGCGGTGGTGGCCACGGGGTCGCCGGTCCCCATCGTTCTGGCGGGCCCGCTCGCCCGGGCGCGCGCAGCGGCCGGGCAGGCGGACCATCCGCTCCTCGTCGTGGACCTCGCCGTCCCCGGGAACGCCGAGGCGGAGGTGTCCCGCCTGGCCGGCCTGACGGTGGTGGACCTGGACCGGCTCGCCGGGGCCGGGGGCGAGGTGAACCTCCCCGCGCCGCGTCCGGGCGACGTCGCCGCCGCCGAGCGCATCGTGGCGGAGGAGCTCGGCGCCTTCATCGCGTGGCTCGATGCCGCCCCTGTTCGCCAGGCGGTTCATCCCCTCCGGCAGGCAGTGTACGAGGTGTGCCGGCGGGAGGTGAGTCATGTCGCGGGAGCGGCAGCCGCGGAGCGGGTGGCCTCGCGGGTCGCGGCCCGCCTGCTCGCGAACCCCCTGATCTCGCTCCGCGCCGCCCGGGAGCGCGGGGGGTCCGTCGAGCCCTACGCCGCGCTGCTCGAGCGGCTCTTCGCGAGGACGGTGTGACCCGGCCCGCCACCCTGCGGCTCGGCACGCGCACGAGCCCGCTCGCCCTCTGGCAGGCACACCGCGTGGCGGAGGCGCTCGCGGCACGCGGCGCGCAGGTCCAAATCGTCGAGCTGGAAACCACGGGCGACCGCTACCGGGACGTGCCGCTCCCCGAGCTCGGCGCTCCCGGCGTCTTCAGCCGGGAGCTCGATGAAGCGCTGCTTGAGGGCCGGATTGATCTCGCGGTTCATTCGCTCAAGGACCTCCCGGCCGACCTCCCGCGCGGCATCGCCCTCGCCGCGGTCAGTTACCGGGAGGACCCGCGCGACGCGCTGGTGGGGCGCGGCCGGCTTGCCTGGCGGTCCCTGCGGGAAGGGGCGACCGTGGCCACCTGTAGTCTGCGCCGCCGGGCGCAGCTCCGCCTGGCACGGCCCGATCTCCGGGTGGTGGATCTGCGCGGCAACATCGGCACCCGGCTGGCGAAGCTCGACCGGACCCCGGCCTGGGACGCGATCGTGCTGGCAGTGGCTGGCCTGGTGAGGCTGGGTCTGGGCGCTCGGATCGGCGAGCGACTCCCCCTCCAGCTCATGCTCCCTGCTCCCGGGCAGGGTGCGATCGCCGTGACCGCTCGGGCGGGCGAGGTGGACTCGATCCGCCTCGCGCGGCGGGCCGCCAACCACCGGCCCACCGA
>JBBIMQ010000271.1:0-4065 GCA_037444345.1 Gemmatimonadota bacterium
AACCTGAAGCTGGTCCGCCGGCAGCGCCAGTTGCGACCCCAGGGTGGCGGCCCGGCGGTCCCGCTCCCGCTGGGTGAGCTTGTCGGCCTTGGTCAGTGCGGCGAGTACCGGGAGGCCGCGCTCTCCCAGCAGCCGGACCAGGGCCAGATCGTCCGGCGACGGGTCGCGTCGGATATCCAGCAACCATAGCACCCCGCTCAGCGTGCTCCGCCGCTCGAGCACGCCGCGGACCAGCCGGGCATAGCGGGCTCGCTCGGCCCGAGAGGCGCGGGCCCACCCGTAGCCGGGCAGATCGAGCAGGTAGAGCGAGGGGAGCCGGTACACGGTGAGCTGGCTGGTCCGCCCGGGTGTACGACTCACTCTCGCGATCCGGCGCCCGAGCAGTGCGTTGAGGAGGCTCGACTTTCCCACGTTGGACCGCCCCACGACCGCGACCTCGGGCAGCGGCGGCTCGAGCGGGATGGCGGGGTCAGGAAACGCGCCGACGAACGAGACGGGGGTGCCGGCGAGGGGTGACGGAACGGGCACGATCGTGGGAATACACCGGATGGAGGGGGCGGCGGCGAGGAGGAGACCGGCCGAACCAGCGCGCCAGGGACCGCCGCGAGGTACCGAGTCGCCCCGCCGAGTCGCTCGCGGCCCCGGCGGGCTCGTCGGTGCGCTCAAGTGCTCGGGACCGCCGGTTCCTCCTTCAGGCTTCCCGCTTCTGCCTGGGCCGTTCCGTCACCACCAGCGGGGGATGCTTTTCCGTGACGGACTCTCGCGTGATGACCACCTCGCGGACGTCGTCCCGGGTGGGGAGGTCGAACATGATGTCGGTCATGAGCCCTTCGAGGATGGCGCGGAGCCCTCGCGCCCCGGTGCCCCGCTTGAGCGCCTGCTGGGCCACGGCGCGCAGGGCCTCGGGATCGAACGTGAGGCCTACCGTCTCCATCTCGAACAACTTCCGGTACTGCTTGGTGAGCGCGTTCTTGGGCTCGACCAGGATCCGGACCAGGGCGTCCTCGTCCAGCGCCTCGAGCGGAACCACCACGGGGAGCCGGCCCACCAGCTCGGGGATGAGCCCGAAGCGGAGCAGGTCTTCCGGCTCGACCTCGCTGAAGGGGTTGCGGCGATCAAGTTCGTGCGTGCCGGCGGCGTCCTTGGTGAAGCCGATCTGTTTCCGGCCGGTGCGCGCCTGGATGATCTTCTCGAGCCCGTCGAAGGCGCCGCCGCAGATGAAGAGAATGTCCTTGGTGTTGATCTGGATGTATTCCTGCTGCGGGTGCTTCCGGCCGCCCTGGGGCGGCACCGAGGCGACCGTGCCCTCCAGAATCTTGAGCAGGGCCTGCTGGACCCCCTCGCCGGAGACGTCCCGCGTGATGCTGGGGTTCTCCGATTTGCGGGCGATCTTGTCAATCTCGTCTATGTACACGATCCCCCGCTCGCACTCGGCGACATTGAACTCGCCCGCCTGAAGCAGCCGAACCAGGATGTTCTCGACGTCTTCCCCCACGTAGCCGGCCTCGGTGAGCGTGGTGGCGTCGGCGATGGTGAAGGGGACGTCGAGGATGCGGGCGAGCGTCTGGGCGAGGAGGGTCTTGCCGGTACCGGTGGGGCCGATCAACAGGATGTTCGACTTGTCCAGCTCCACCTCGGGGTCGCGACTGTTGCCCGAGTTGATGCGCTTGTAGTGATTGTACACCGCGACCGACAGGGTCCGCTTGGCCCGTTCCTGGCCGATCACGTACTGGTCGAGGACCGCCTTGATCTCGGCGGGGGTGGGTACCTGGGTGATGGTATCGGCAACTTCGCGCTCCTCGTCCTCCGCCAGGATCTCGTTGCAGAGGGTGATGCACTCGTTGCAGATGTACACCGAGGGACCGGAGATGAACTTCCTGACCGAATCCTTCGACTTGCCGCAAAACGAGCAGCGCAGGTGCTTGTCGTTGGACATGGCAAAGCCGCAGTCAGGGTGAACACCGCCGGGGGGTACCGGATATACTGCCTGCGCCCGGACCCACCGTCAAGGTCCTACTTGGCCGACTGAATCTCCGTCCGCTTCACGATGACGTTGTCAATCAGGCCGTACTCCTTGGCCTCCTCCGCGCTCATGAACCGGTCGCGGTCCATGTCCCGCTCGATCGTCTCGAGCGGCTGGCCGGTGTGCACCGCGTACAGCTGGTTCAGCTTGGAGCGCAGATAGAGGATCTCCCGGGCCTGAATCTCGATGTCCGCCGCCGTGCCCTGGGCGCCGCCCGAGGGCTGGTGGATCATGATGCGGGAGTGGGGGAGCGCGCTCCGCTTTCCCTTGGCCCCCGCCGCGAGCAGGAAGGAGCCCATCGAGGCCGCCATCCCCATGCAGATGGTGTTCACCGGCGCCTTGAGGTACTGCATGGTGTCGTAGATCGCGAGCCCCGCCGACACGATCCCGCCCGGCGAGTTGATATAAAGGTAGATGTCCCGCTCCGGATTGTCCGCTTCCAGGAACAGGAGCTGGGCGATCACGATGTTCGCCACGTCGTCGTTGATCGGCGCGCCGAGGAACACGATCCGGTCCATCAGGAGCCGGGAGAAGATGTCGTAGGACCGCTCGCCGCGGCTCGACCGCTCGATCACGTACGGGGGATAAATCGTCGCCATGGTCGTCAGGACGTCGCGTCTTCCACGGTGGACTGCTGGAGGAGCCAGGCGAACGCCTTCTCCTCGGTGATCGCCCGCTCCAGCTCCCGCAGGCGGTTCGATTTCTCCAGCTGGGCGTAGACCTGCGCCGGGGGAAGGCGCCGCCGCTCGGCCAGCTCGGTCACCCGGCGGTCCAGCTCCTCGGCTGTGGCACGCAGCCCCTGGGCCTCGACGACGGCCTCCAGGATCAGCTCGCGCCGGACTTGCGATTCCGCCACCGGGCGGAATTCCCGGGCGAACCCCTCCAGCCGCTCGGCCGGTACCCCGTAGGCCTCCGCATAGCCCTGGATCAGCCGGTTCACCAGCGAGGCGGGAGCGGGAACATTGTTGGCCTGCGCGATCTGGTGGATCAGGTCCAGCCGGAGGTCCGCATCGGCCTGGGCCGCTGCCTCGCGCTCCAGGTCCTCGCGGACCGCGCGGCGGAGCGCGCTCAGGTCCTCGAAGTCCCCCAGTTCCCGCGCGAACGCGTCGTCGAGCGGGGGGAGCTCCCGGCGCTTCACCTCGTGCAGCGTGATCCGCACCCGGCGCGAGGTCCCGCGCCGGCTCTCGTCGGGGTGGTCGTCCGGGAAGCGCACCTCCGTCTCGACCGACTCGCCGGGCAGGAGCGTCATCACCCGGTCCTCGAGGTCGGGGATCGTCCGGCCTTCGCCCAGGATCACGGTGTAGGGTTGTGGCGGCCCGGACGCCGCCGCCTCCAGGTTCGCCACCTCGATCCGGACCAGCTCGCCCGGCTTGGGCTTCTCGCCCTCCACCGGCCGCCACGCCGCCTTCTGGTCCTGGAGATCGCGCAGCCGGCGCTCGACGTCCGCGTCCGTCACCGGGGCGACCCGCCGGGTGAGCTTGTAACCGGTGGTCCGCTTGAGGACCACGTCAGGCTTTACCTCGACGTGGAACTCGAACTCGATGGGCCCACCGTCCTCGAACTTGAGATTGTGAATGTGCGGCTCGGCGATCGGCTTGAGCGGCTCGGCCTTGCGAGCCGCGTCCCAGCTCTCCCGGATCACCTCCTCCAGCACGGTCTGGCGGATGGCCTCGCCGAAGCGCCGCCGCACCACCGCCTCGGGAGCCTTCCCGGGGCGAAATCCCGGAAGCCGGGCCCGCTGCCCGTAATAGCGCACCGCCCGGGCCTCGGCCTGCTTCACCAGATCCGCAGGGACCGTGACCTGGAGCGACTTCGAGGCCTCGTCTTCGCGGGTCTTGACCACCGAAATGTCCGACATGGGCGGCAATCTAGCCGGGCGCGTCCCCGAGGGTCAAATGAACCGCCGCGCCTCCATGCCCCGCGACACGAGCCGGTGACGGCGCCCGAACCACCCTGCGCGCCGGGCGCGCGGCCTCCACTGCCCGCCAGCACGGCGCCCCCGCCCCCGCCCCCGAGCCTGCCCCCCCCTCCCTGGTGCACCA
>JBBIMQ010000272.1:0-4045 GCA_037444345.1 Gemmatimonadota bacterium
GCTCGCCGGGCTCATAACCCGGAGGTCGTGGGTTCAAATCCCACCCCCGCTACTCGACGGACAGGCGGACCGGTCGGACAGGCCTACCAGCGAACTCTCCCTGCGTCGCTGCCCGGCCTCCCGGCGGTCCGCCTGTCGGCCTGATGAGGGCGGTTAGCTCAGTTGGTTAGAGCGCCACGTTGACATCGTGGAGGTCACAAGTTCGAGTCTTGTACCGCCCACTGCGCCCCTAGCTCAACTGGATAGAGCATCTGACTACGGATCAGAAGGTTGGGGGTTCGAGTCCCTCGGGGCGCGTCCGGCGGGGCGTAGCGCAGCCCGGTTAGCGCGCCTGCTTCGGGAGCAGGAGGTCCCCGGTTCAAATCCGGGCGCCCCGATTTTCTATCCCCCCGCGAGGGCGTGGTGCGGCTCTCGGCCCGGCCCGCGCCGGGCCCCTCGCGCCCAAGCCCTTCGAGCCCGCCCCAGACGGCGCCCAGTGGTCCGCCTCCCCTGACTCCTTCCAGCCCCTGCCCCGGTGGCCCGGCTGGTCGAAACCCGCCGCGAGGGCACCCATGTCGTCTATCGCCTCGCCGGCACCGGCGTCATCCGCCTGCTCCGGGAACTCGAGGCCCTGGGCCACGAACGCCTCGCCGAGGTGCGCCAGGTCGTCGAGCTCTACATCAACCGCCGCGACGCCCTGGAGCCGGTCTCGATCCCGGAGCTGCGCCGCCGCATCCGCGAGGGCGAGGTCACCCTGCTCGATGTCCGGCCCGCGGACGAATACGCCGCCGGGCATATCCCGGGGGCCCTGTCCATCCCCCTGGCCCAGCTCAGGCGCCGGCTCGCCGAGCTCCCGAAGCACCGGGAGATCGTCGCCTACTGCCGCGGACCCTACTGCGTGTACTCCGTCGAGGCGGTGGGACTCCTCCGGCGCCAGGGGTTCCGCGCCCGCCGCGCCGACGAAGGGGTGTCCGGCTGGCGGGCCCGGGGTTTCCCCCTCGCCGCCGCGCGAGCCGGGTGAGGAGGCCCGGTGATCCTCCGCCAGTTCCTCCACACCGATCCCGTGGTGAGTGTGTCCTGTCTCCTCGGCTGCGCGGGACACGGGACGGCCGCCGTGGTGGATCCCGTCGCGAGCCCCGAGGAGTATCTCGCCGCGGCCAACCGTCTCGGCCTCCGGATCCAGTTCGTGATCGATACCCACGTCCACGCCGATCATCTGTCGACCGGGCCGGCGCTGGCGGCCGCCTCCGCCGCTTCCTACGTGCTCCACGCCGGATCCGGAGCGCTCCTCTCGTTGCGCGGCGTTGGCGACGGGGAGGAGCTGGAACTCGGCAACGTGCGGCTCACGGTGCTCCACGTCCCCGGGCATACCCCGGAACACATCGCCCTGCTCGGGCGCGACCACACCCGGGGCCCGGAGCCCTGGTTCGTTCTGACCGGGCACACCCTCATGGTGGGAGACATGGGCCGGACCGAGCTCGCCTCGGGCGCGCAAGAGGGGGCCCGCGCGCTCTTCCGGAGCGCCCGGCGCCTGCGCGAGCGACCTGGGCCTGCCTGCAACTGGTCACCGGACCGCTGAGCGACCGCTGGGGCCGCAAGCGCCTCATCGCGGGCGGGATGCTGCTGCAGGGTGCCGTGCTCGGCGGGATCGGCCGCGGCCGCGGCTTCGGCCAGTGGGCGACGGGCGCCGTGCTCCTCGGTGCCGGCACCGCCATGGTCTATCCCACGCTCCTGGCCGCCATCGGCGACATCGCACCGCCCGCCTGGCGTGGCAGTGCCGTGGGGGCGTACCGGCTCTGGCGAGACCTGGGATACGTCGCCGGAGCGCTGCTCGCCGGAACGCTGGCCGATGCCTTCGGCCTGACAGCGGCCGTCACGCTGATCGCGGCGGTGACGGCTGGATCCGGTGCCCTGGTGGCCTTGCGGATGCCGGAAACCCACCGGCCCGGCCGCCGAGGTTCAGCCCCAGGCCAGTGAGTTGCCGGCAGCCGGCGCCGATGGAGCACAGTGGCTGGACCGGCCTGGCAGCGGCCGGCTCCGGGGGAGCGGGGGGGGCGCGCCGCGCCAGGCGGCGGGCCCGCCGGCAGGCACCGGTCGAGGGCCAGGGTACAGGACGCATCACCTCGGGACCGGTTGCCCTGCACCCCGGTAACGGCGAGATTCCCACACCCGATGAGCTGACAGGCAATGCGGCGGGTAATCCTCTTGCTGGTGGACGGCCTCCGGCCCGACCTCGCAGAATCGGAGCTGGCAGAGGGGCACCTCCCTGCGCTGGCGGACATGCTCCGTCAGTGAAGGCGTACCCGGTGTGTCACTGCCTTCCCCTCCACGACGACCGTGGCGTATCTGCCGTTTCTCACCGGGTGTCTACCGGGACGCTGCGACATCCCGTCCATCCGGTGGCTCGACCGCGCTGCCTACGGGGGCCGCTGGTGGCGGGAACGGCACGCGGTCCGGAGCTACTGTGGCTACCAGGCCTCCTTGCTCGACCGCGATCTCGCCCCCGACCTGGCCACGATCTTCGAGCTGGTCCCGGAGAGTGTGGGCCTCTTCACCCCGGTGGCCCGCGGGCTCACTCCCGATCGCGATCCGAGCAGGGCCAAGCGGAAGCTGTGGGGCGCGCTGGCCCACTACGCCAGGTGGCACCAGCCCTCGGATAACGCGGTGAGCGGGCACCTCCTCCGCGAGATCGAGCGGCCCTGGCGGTTCATCTTTGCGCAATTCCCCGCGGTGGACGGTTACACCCACCAGAGCACGCCACAGGGCCCCAAGGTTCGTCGCGCGCTTCGCCTGGTAGACCGGACCGTGGGCCGGCTCCGGGAACGGCTCGCCGCCCGCGGCGAACTGAGCCGGACGTTGATTCTCCTGGTGAGCGATCACGGCTCCTCGCTGGTGCGGCAACATCTGGACCTCGCCGACTGGTTCCGCGCTCGGGGAATCCCCACGCTGTCGCATCCGGTGATCTGGGAGCGCGGGCCCAGGGCCGCAGTGATGGTGGCCGGCAACGGATCGGCGATGGTGTATGCCAGACCCGGGATATCCCGGCGGGAGCGGTGGCCCCTGGAGCGACTCCGGGCCGCCGAGGCGTTCGGCGGCGGCGGCGACATCGTCGCCGCGCTCCTCAGGGAACCGGCCGTCGCGCTGATCGCGGCCGGGGAGGGTGAGGGCGCGGTACGGGTGGCCGGCGGCGCGGGCCGGCCGGGCGAGGCGCTGGTCGAGCGGTTGAACGGACTGATCCGGTATCGGCCACTGACCGGTGACCCGCTGGAGGTGGGCGGGGAGCAGGTGCTCGGCGAGGAGGAATGGCTGGAGCGGACCTGGGACTCGACCTTTCCTGACGCCTGCGTTCAGCTCCTGGACCAGTTCCGGTCGCGCCGGACCGGCGACCTCGTGGTGATCGGCCGGGAGGGATGGGATTTCCGCAAGCGTTTCGAGATTCCGGAGCACAAGTCTGGGCACGGCAGCCTGATCCGGGCCCACATGCAGGTCCCGGTGTGGTCCAGCGCGCCGGGGCTCCGGGGGCCGATTCGCACCGCGGACCTCTTTCCGGCGATGCTCGAATGGCTGGGGGTGCCGGTGCCACCCGGGATTGACGGCCGGGCGGTTTGGAGTCCAGGCCGGCCGGCGGCGGTTGCGTAACGGCAGGCGTCCCGTCAGTTTTGGTAGCCCGAGCGCCCGTAGCTCAGCTGGATAGAGCGTTTGCCTCCGGAGCAAAAGGTCGCCTGTTCGAATCAGGCCGGGCGCGCTCTACGGGATGCCCATGATCAGCGACCCGGCTGGCGCCGCGGGATGGCGCCGGCCGGGTCTGTCGTTGGGCCCCCACCCATGCGACGCGATCTGGGTGCCCGCCTCGCCTCGCGTGTCGCCAGAGGGGTCGCGCCCATCCGACCGGGGGGGAGCCCTCAGCCTCCCGGCCGCTTCGCCAGCTTCCAGAACTGCCGCTCGCCGATCACGGTCACGACGTGCCCCTTGGCGGCGAGGCGCCGGATCTCCATCAGTTTCACGCCGCCCGCGGCGCCAGCGATCTGGAGCGGGTTGGGCCGGCCACGGACCAGCACGTCCGTGG
>JBBIMQ010000273.1:0-4034 GCA_037444345.1 Gemmatimonadota bacterium
CAGCCGGACTAGGCCGGACCCTCGAAGACCGCCTGGACCCGGCGCACCAGCTGCTCCGGAGTGAAGGGCTTCTGGAGAAATGCGGCGTCAGCTCCCATGCCCACCCGTTGTTCCAGGGTGTTGGCCGCGTAACCGGACGTGTAAATGACCCGGATCCCCGGCCGCTCGGCGAGGAGCAGGTCCGCGAGCTTGGGCCCGCTCAGCCCCGGCATGATCACGTCCGTGAGGAGCAGGTGGATGGGCTCCCGGGTGGCCCGGGCCAGCGCCAGGCCGGCTTCACCGCTCGTCGCGGTCAGGACGCGGTACCCCTGCTGCTCCAGCACGCGCCGGGTGAGGGCGCGGACCGCCTCGTCGTCTTCGACCAGCAGAATCGTTTCCCACCCCGTGCGGGTCGCAGCACCACCCGGTGCCTCCGCCGCGATCGCCTCGCCTTCGACCCGGGGGAAATCCACGATGAACGTGGTGCCCTGTCCGGGGGTGCTCTCGACCGCAATGGTCCCGCCGCTCTGCTGGACAATCCCGTAGACCGTGGCCAGTCCCAGACCAGTTCCCTTGCCCTGCTCCTTGGTCGTGAAGAACGGCTCGAACAGATGGCTCAACACCTCCTGGCTCATTCCGACGCCGCTGTCGGACACGCTCACCCGAACCAGCGGCCCGGCGTTGGCTGTCTCGATGGTGAGCCGGCCGCCGTCGGGCATGGCGTCGCGGGCGTTCACGGCCAGGTTGAGCAGGACCTGCTCGAGCTGGACCGGATCGGCCCGGACGCGCCCGAGATCGGGCGCCAGCCGGGTGACCAGTTCGAGATCTTCCCCGATGGTCCGGCGCAGCATCTTGACCAGCCCCATCACCACCGCGTTCACGTCCACGATCCGGGGCTCCAGAACCTGTTTGCGGCTGAAGGCCAGGAGCTGGCGCGTGAGGCCGGCGGCCCGGGCGCCGGCGGCCTTGATCTCCCGCAGGTCCTCCGCCAGCGGATCGTGGGACGGCAGCCGGGCGAGCGCGAGGTCCGCATGGCCCAACACGGCGGTGAGCAGATTGTTGAAATCGTGGGCCACGCCACCGGCGAGGCGACCCACCGCTTCCATCTTCATGGCCTGCCGGAGCTGCGCCTCGCTTTCGCGCAAGGCCTGCTCGGCTCGGCGCTGCTCGGTCACGTCCCGAGCGACGAAGATCACCGAGTCCGGCGTCATGGGCGAGGCCACGGCCTGGAACCAGCGCTCCTCGCCCCGGAGGGAGAGCCCGTACTCGCACGTGGCCGGCCCCTGCCGCTCGAACGCCTGGCGAATGGCCGTCATGACCGGGCGCGCGGCCTCCGGGGGCAACACCTCCTCCACCCGGCGGCCCAGCATCTCCTCGGCCGGGCGGTAGAGCAGCTCCGGAGCGTTCGGGGCGATCCGGAGGTAGCGGCCCTCGCGATCCAGGACCAAGATCACGTCCCGCATCGCGGCGAAGAGGGCCCGGAACTCAGCCTCCGAGGCTCGCAGGGCCTGTTCGGCCCGCTTCCGCTCGATCGCCATGGCCACCTGGGCCGAGACGAACTCGAGGATCGCCTGGTGCCGGTCGGTGTACTGGACCTGCGGATCGTAGGTCTGCACCGCCAGCACTCCGATGGTCCGCTCTCCGATCCGGAGCGGGACCCCCAG
The DNA here is from genome assembly GCA_037444345.1 of Gemmatimonadota bacterium. GTDB lineage: Bacteria > Gemmatimonadota > Gemmatimonadetes > Gemmatimonadales > GWC2-71-9 > JADJOM01. Next base: position 1,644 of record JBBIMQ010000273.1, read on the forward strand.
CCAGTCGGCCGGCTTGGTGCCGATCAGTTCCACCTCGCCCCGTTCGATCAGCCCGGCGATGCGATCGGCGCGGCCCCAGAGCGGCCGGCCGGTCCGCAGCACGTACTCCGACAGGCCGCGCCCGAGGCGCCGGGGAGCAGGGCGCGGGTCATGCTGGTCCACGAAGTAGGGAAAGGAGAGCGTCTCGCCGACCTCATCGAGCAGGGCGATGTAGAAGTTCGCGGCCGGCATCAGCTCGCCGACGATCGTGTGGATCGCTCCGTACAGCGCCTCCAGGCTCGGCTCTGACTGGGCCGCGAGCGCGATCCGGTAGATGGCGCGTTGCAGCCGCTCGGCGGCCTTGCGCTCCGTGATGTCCTGCATGGCCGTCATGATGCCGACCCACCGGCCGGCGCCATCCGGGAGCGGCCAGGCGTGGAGCGCAACGTCCACCGGGCGGCCGTCGCGGGCGCGGCGAACCGTCTCGTACGAGGTGAGCACCGCCCCCTGTTGCACCGCGTTCTGCAGCTGCGCGAGCTCCCCCTCGCGATCCGCTGGGACGATGGGAAGTCGTTGCCCCAGGACTTCCGTCTCCCGCCATCCGAAGAGCCTCTCCGCGGCCCGACTCCAGCTCGTCACCCGCCCCTCCGGGTCCAGCCCGGCCAGGGCGATCGGGGAGCCGGCCAGCAGGGCCCGATAGGCATCGTTGCTCTGTCGCTCCCGGGCTTGGGAGCGCTCGCGCTCCGAGGTGCTCGCGGCCAGCAACAGTCCCATCAGGCTCTGGGTGACCGCCAGCGCGGAGAGCAGGAGGCTGCGCGACTCCGGGCCGGGCTGATGGCCGGGAGCGGTTTCGAACGCCACCCGAGTGGCCAGCACGCCCGCCACCGTTACCAGGCTCGACGCCCGGAGACCGCTCTGCACCGCCGCCCAGGCCACCAGCGGGAAGAAGGCGAGCCACACCAGGGGGACCGGCGCCCAGCTCAGCAGCATTGCCAGGAGCGTCGCCGCCGCGAGACTGGTGATTTCCCAGCGGCTCGGGTCGGGTCGGAACGCCGGCCGCGGGGCCAGCCAGGCGAGCAACGCCGGCCCGGCGAGCAGCACTCCCCCGAGACCCGATACGAACCAGCGCCGCCAGGCGATGGCGAAGGGGACGGCGGCTTCCGCTTCCGTGCACGCGGCGAGCACGCCGGTCGCGGCAGCGATCAGAGGGACCAGGAAGGCGGCGAGGGCGAACCGGCTGGCGTCCTCGAAGCGGTCGAGCGCGAGCGAGAAGCCCGGGGATCGGCGGAAAAGCCAGGCCCCCGCCGCGGGCGCGAGGGCGTTGCCCGCCGCGCCGAGCAGAGCACTGGACGTCGGACAACCCCGTCCCAGATCAAAGAAGAGACTCGCCGCGAAGACCGCCGGCCAGTAGGCCGGGCCCAAACGCAAGAGTCCCGCGAGCCCCACGCCGGCCGGCACCCCGGGATGCAGCACCTGGTGCGCCAGCTCGATCGCCAGGGTGCCGCGGGCAGCCAGATACCAGCCCCCCCCCAGGACCAGGAGACCGGCCGAAACCCGCGCGGCGCCTCGCAGCGACGGCATGACAGTCCCCGGCGGGTCAGGCAGTCTGCGGCGTCCCGGCTGGCATCGCGACCCGCTGATGGGTCCAGTGCCGCATCATCGAGGCAAAGGCCTCGACCAGGGCGGGATCGAAATCGGGGCCGGCCCGCTCCTCGAGGAACGCCAGCGCGGCCTCGTTTTCCCAGGCTTCCCGATAGGGCCGGTTGGTGCTCAGGGCATCGTAGACGTCGCACACGTGAACCAGCTTGCTGGCGAAGTGCGTGTCCCGGGCGTACCGGAACAGGGGATAGCCCTGCCCGTTCAGCATGATGTGGTGTTCGTAGGCGACGGTGGCGGCGAGCTCCAGCCGGGTCTCCCGCGCCAGGATCAGGCGGGCCCCGTCCACCGGGTGCCGCCGCAGAATGGCCAGCTCCTGCTCGCTGAGCGCGCCCGGCCGCGTGAGGATCTCCTTCGGCACCCGGACCTTGCCCAGGTCGTGCAGCAGGCCCGCCACGCCGAAGTCGCGCACGTCCTGCGCCGAGAGGCCGATGAACTCCGCCAGGGCCATGGCGAGGACCGCCATGTTGGTGGCGTGGGTGGTCGTGTACTGGTCGTAGGACCTGAGCTGGAGCAAGGGGAGCAGCATCCGACTCTCGCTGTGCATGGCGAGCGCGAGCGATCGAACCACCGCCTCGGCTTCCACGACCGGCAACGCACCGGTCAGCTCCACCTGCTCGTGAAGCCACCCGACCGCGGCGATCTCGTCCTCCAGGGTGTAGACCACGGTCTCGCTCGCAGCCGTCGCGATCGGGGTCTCGCCGGTCGCGCCCCGGAGGCTCAGGGCCCCGAATCGGATGCTCGAGCGCCGCAGCT
>JBBIMQ010000274.1:0-2049 GCA_037444345.1 Gemmatimonadota bacterium
GCATGGCTGCCTCCGCCTCGGGGCCTTTGCCCGGGGGATCGGGCCTGAAATAGTACCACGCCCCTCCGAGCAGGAGGGCGACCACCAGCAGGAATTTCATTCGGACCTCCTTCCAGGAGGGCGGCGCTCGTGTCGCGGCGACGGTGCGCCGCCAGTAGAGCAAGTCGGGTGCCTCGCGGCCTGGCCGCCGGGAGATTCCCGCAGGTCGCCGCCCGCTCAGGAGTTGCAGGCACCGGCCGCAAGGTGCTAAGCTGGGCGCGGGGCAGGTTCGGCCACCGAGGTTTGCAAGACTGGCCTTCACGGGCGGTCCAGGTCCGCGTGATGCTGCTCACCGATTCAGGCCCGCCCCGCCGCCCCGCTGCCCGCCGCTCGAGCGCGCAGCGGTCGGGCGCGCGGGGCGCTTTCTCCGAGGAAGTCGGGTCGTGCGCCACCTGACCGGCTGGCTCCTCTCGGCGATGATCCTGGCGTGCACCAGGCTCGAGCGGCGGGCGGCCGGCGACCGCGCACCACCCCCGCCACCCGAGACCGCTGCCGACACCGCCCCGAGGATTCTCACGCCCTCGGGCCCCGCCGACAGCGCGCTCGCCTGGGAGGCGCTTGCGGCTGCGGTGCGCCGGCGGGCCGGGGAGATCCGGGCCGTGACAGAATCCCGGTCCCGGAGGGTGACCGTCCACTTCAGGGACGGGAGCTCCCTCAGGTCGGTGGAACCCGAGCCCGGTGCCATGCGCCGGCTGGTGAAGGAGGTGGATCCCGCCGGCGAGATCCTCGTGGCCACCGACTGAAGCCGAAACCTGGGCGCGGGAATGCGCCGGCCCGCGCCGCGATCCCCGGATCCAGGTGCGGCACCCGGTCGTGACCGGGCTAGTGGCGAGGCTCGCCGGCCACCAGCCGCTCGCTCCTCCCGCGAATTCCGTGGGCGGCGGGCCGGTCCGGATCCGACCCGCCGGGTACGATTCGCCTGGCCGGGCGAGTGCGCGGCGAGCGGCCTCCCAGCGACGCCCCAGCGCCCCCGCGCCCACCGGCCGCCGGGAGGGGGAGGGGCTGGTGGCAGGAATATTGCGGCCCCGGACGGGCGAACTCCTGACCCGTCGCTTTGGCCCCGAGACCCGGCCCTCACGGAGGTAGTGTGTCCAAGCTGAGCGTCCTGATTCCGGTCTACAACGAGGCGAGGACCATCGCCGAGTTGCTGGCCCGGGTGCTCGCGGCGCCGATTCCCATTGCCAAGGAGGTGCTGGTCGGCGACGACGGCTCGACCGACGGCACTCGCGAGATCCTGCGCGCCCTCCCGCCCCATCCAGATCTGCACCTCCACTTCATGGACGCGAACGTGGGCCGGGGCGGCGTCCTCAAGCATCTGCTGCGGCTCGCCACCGGCGACATCATCATCCATCAGGATGCGGACCTGGAGTACGACCCTTCGGAATATGCCCGGCTGCTCGAGCCGATCCGCTCGGGGCAGGCCGACGTGGTGTACGGCAGCCGGTTCAAGGGCGAGATCCGCCAGATGCGCGCGGTCAACAACCTGGGGAACCGGCTGATGTCGGGCATGGCCCGCCTGCTGTACGGCATCGAGATCACCGACCTCATGACCTGCTACAAGATGTACCGGGCCGAGCTGGTCCGGGGCATCGCGTTCCGGGCCGACGGCTTTCACTTCGAGGCGGAATTCACCGCCCGGCTGGCCCGGCGGGGGGCCCGGTTCGCCGAGGTCCCGATCCGCTTCGTGGGCCGGACCCACGCGGAGGGCAAGAAGATCCGGGCCCGGGACGCGCTGTTCGTGATCCAGCAGCTCATCGCCTGCCGGGTGGGGAGCGCCTGACGATGTCGTCCTCCTCCGGCCCGGTGGGCGTCATCCTGGCGGCGGGCAAGGGCACCCGGATTTACCCCTTTTCGGAGACGCTGCCCAAGCCGATCCTGCCGGTCTGCAACCAGCCGCTCCTCGCCCACCAGCTCGAGTTTCTCAAGCGCCACGGGGTGGACGAGGTCATCGTGGTCATCGGTCACCTGGGCTACGCCATCGTGAATGCGCTGGGAGACGGGCGGCAGTGG
>JBBIMQ010000274.1:2059-4032 GCA_037444345.1 Gemmatimonadota bacterium
CGATCCGCTACTTCGAGCAGCGGGAAACCCTGGGGATGGCGCACGCGGTGGGCAAACTGGAGCGGTACATCGAGTCGCCCTTCGTGCTGCTCTTGGGGGACATCTATTTCATCACCGGAGACCTCCGGCCGGCGATCGCCCGGGTTCTGGCCGGCGAGATCAACGCCTGCCTGGCGAGCAAGATCGAATCGGACCCGGAGATGATCCGCCGCAACTTCGCGATTCTGGCGGAACCCGATGGCCGGGTGCGCCGGGTGATCGAGAAGCCGCGCTACGTCCGGAGCCCGGTCAAGGGCTGCGGGTTGTACGTGTTCGACCAGCACATCTTCGACGCGATCCGGCGAACCCCTCGGACCGCGATGCGGGACGAGTACGAGATCACCGACAGCATCCAGATCATGATTGACGACGGCCACTCGGTCCATCACAGCCCGGTGGTCCAGGACGACATGAACGTGACCTTCCCCGAGGACCTGCTGTACGTGAATCTGATGGAGCTGCGCCGCCGCGGCCTCCCGCAGCTGGTGGGCGAGGGCGTCACCGCGCCTCCTGGCACGGTGTTCGCCGGCAGCGTGGTCGGCCCCGGGGCGAGCTTCACCTACCCGGTGCGACTCACCAACAGCCTGGTCTTCGCGGGAGCGCGGGTCAACCAGCTCCCCGATCACGACCACATCATCGTTCACGGCGACAGCACGATCCAATGCAAGCCCCTGGCGCGCCCCTAGGCCGCGCCCGGTTCCAGCGGGCCCTGGTCACCGGCGGTGCCGGCTTCATCGGCTCGCGGGTGGCGCGCGAGCTCCTGGGCCGCGGCATCGCGGTCACGGTGCTGGACGATCTCTCCACCGGCACCCGGGCGGCCGTGCCCTCCGAGGCCCGGCTCGTGGTCGGGGACGTGCGCGACCCCGCGGTGGTCCGGACGGCCCTCGAGGGTGCCGAGGCCGTCTTCCACCTGGCCGCCAAGGTATCGGTGCGGGGAAGCTTCGAGCAGTTCTACGACGACATCTCGACCAACGTGCTGGGCACCGCCAACCTCCTCCGCTGCCTCGATGGTGCGGTCCGGCATTTTGTCTTCGCCTCCAGCATGGCCGTCTATGCCGAATCGGAGGAGGGCGGCACGGTACGCGAGGACCACCCCTGCCGCCCCCTCTCGCCCTACGGGGTGGGGAAGCTCGCCGCCGAGCTGCTCTGCGCCCAGGTGCTGCAGCGGATGGGGATCGCCTTCACGGCTCTCCGGTACTTCAACACCTTCGGCCCGGGCCAGCGGTTCACCCCGTATGTCGGCGTCATCACGATCTTCGTCACCCGCCTCCTCCGGGGCGAATCACCGGTGATCTACGGCGACGGACTCCAGCGGCGCGACTTCGTGCACGTGGAGGACATCGCCCGCGGCACGGTGGCGGCGCTCGACGGCCCGCCCGGCATCTACAATCTCGGCACCGGTACCGGCACCACCGTCCTGGAGCTGGCCCGGCTGCTGGTGGCCCGGATCGCGCCGTCGGTCCCCGTGATCCACGCCCCCGCCCAGCCGGGCGAGCTGCGCCACTCCGTGGCCGACATCCGCGCTGCCCAGGCCCAGCTCGGCTACCGGCCCGAACGGAGTCTCACCGCCGACCTCGACGCCGTGATCGAGGCGATCAAACAAGGAGCCTGACGGTGGCCCCCACACCTCACCCTGCCGATCGCGGCCGGCCCCACCCCTTGCCGGCGGGACTGCTCCTGGTCGCCGCGCTCGCCGCCGCCATCCACATGGCGCCCTTCTGGGGGGCCCAGCGGGTCACTCCCCAGGGTTGGGAATTCACCGGACACCTGACCGGCTCCCCGGACGAGATGCAGTACCGGATCCTGACGGAGCGGAGCCAGGTGGTGGGGCCGATCGTGGAAAACCGCCTGACCACCGAGCCCAACCGGCCGCATATCCCCATGTTCTTCTACTACGGGCTCGGCCGCCTTGCGCACTGGCTCGCCGCTCGGGA
>JBBIMQ010000275.1:0-4026 GCA_037444345.1 Gemmatimonadota bacterium
GGTACTTGTCCTGCGCGGCGCGGCCCCGTGCCAGCAACTCCTGGAACGGCAGCACGTCGGGGCCGGTGGCGTCCTCGTCCATGGCGATGACATGGCGGAGGGTGGGGCGTAACTGATCGCGGATCTCGAGGATCTTCGCGAGCTGCGCCCGGCTGGACACCACGATCGCCACCGCGCCGGCATCGCGCAGGATGTAGGCGATCTGGCCTGGGGGAAGGGTGGGATAGACCGGGACATCGGCGCAGCGGGCGGTGAGGCAGGCGTAATCGGTGAAGGCCCATTCCGGCCGGTTCTCCGAGAGAATCGCCACCCGGTCGCCGGCGCGCACTCCCAGCTCCCGCAACCCGGCGCTCAGGGCCCGCACCGTCTCCAGGAACTCCCGGTAGGAGTACTCGACCCATCTCCCTCCCCGCTTGGCGCGCATGGCCACCGGCCGCGCGGCGTAGCGGTCCATGGCATTGAAGAAGAGCTCGTTCAGCGTGCGAGGAGTGGCCATGCCTGCCTCCTAAGGGGCGAAGAGGACAAGGAACTGCTGGCCCGAGCCGGGGACGGTGGCACCGCTCGGGCGGCTGGCGCTCAGGCGCACCCGGACGGTGTCGGGCTGGATGGTGCCGGGCACCCGCCGGAGGGTCACCGGAGCCGCCGGCTCCCCGGTAGCACCGGTCAGAGCGCGGAGCCGGAGCCCGCCGCCCTGAAACCGGACCCGGCCCAGGGCGGCCAGGGTGTCCACTACCTCGTAGACGATAATCGCGTTGGCGACACCCTGGCCCGGGGGATTGGCGCTCTGGATCGCCGCCAACAGCGGCGCCGAGGCGGTATCGCCGCTCGACACCTGGAGTGTGTCGGGACCGGTGAGGACCAGGCTATCGGAGCGGGGGCGAAGGTTGAGCGTCACGAGCTCCGAGATCACCGGCCCGCTGCGGGCCTGGACCCGCCCGGAGCCCGCCGTCAAGGCCGTGGTCACCCGCCCGGTGGCGCTGTCCACCAGGATGAGCGTGGTATCGAGTACCCGCCAATAGATCGGCGCGTTCACCGAGTCGCCGTCGGCGTCGAGCGCCCGGGCCCGGAGCTGGAGGGTGTCAGCCGGTTCGACATACGCTGGTTGCGGGATCCGCAGCTCGAGCGCCACCACCGGGCTCGACCCGCTGGTGAGATCGCTGCACCCCACGAGCACTCCCAGCAGGAGTGCGCACCGCCTCACGATGGCTCCGACGCCGCGCTGGTCTCCAGTTCCCGGAGCGTCGCCTCTGCGTGGCGAATCCACCGCTCGGCGTCGGCGCCCCTGGGTGGCCGGGCCAGGAACGCCCTCAGGTGCCGGGCGGCCCCGGCCCGGTCGCCCTTTTCCTTCAGCCTGAAGGCCAGGCCGTAGTGCGCCCCGACCAGCGTGGGATCGAGCTCCAGGGCGCGGCGATAGTGCCGGATCGCCTCCTCGTGCTGCCCCGTCTTGGTGAAGCAGATGGCCATGTTCTGGAGAATCTGCGGGTTGTTGGGGCTGTCCCGGAGCGCGAGACGGTAGGAGGTGAGCGCGGCGTCATAGTCCTTCTGGCGCTCGAGCGCCAGGGCTTCGTTGAGGTAGTCGAGACGCTGGGGCTTGGGAGCGTCCGACCGCCTGCCGCCGAACCAGCGCCGCCAGAAGCTCATCGAGCGAGGTAAGCCCTTGGGCAGCAAGAAGAAGGCATCGGTGCTAAGATAGTCCGCGCCCGGGAGCGCCGCAATGCGGTTGAAGGGGTAGAAAGGGCGCGATAGGTTTGAAGGCCGCCGCGCCGCGGGCGGCTGTTCCGGGGTGGGATTCCCTCGACCACAGCTATGAAACGCGCATCTCCTCCCGCGCCCGGCGGGCCCAAGGGCGTCCTCGAAGTGGACTGGCCGTTTTTCGGCGAGCTGTGCCGCGCCCTGGCCCTCAAGGTGGCGCGCAATTACCAGCCCGAGATCGTCCTGGGCATCGCGAAGGCCGGGGTCATTCCCGGCGTGGTGGTGGCGTCCATCCTGCAGACCGAGTTCGCCTCGATGGCGGTGACTCGCCGCAGCGCAGGTACCGAGCCGGTGCTGGTGGCGGGGCCCCCGCCCACTATCCGCGGCCGCCGGGTCCTCCTGGTGGACGAGACCTGCGACACCGGTTCGACCCTGCGCCTGGCGTTGAGCGAGGTGCGGGCCCTGCACCCCAAGGAGGTCCGGACCGCGGTGTCCTTTCGCACCGGTCCGTTCACCCCCGACTTCTACGCCTTCGAGACCGAGAACTTCATCGTTCTCCCCTGGGACCGGGAGATCTTCGAGGGAGGCGAGCTGGTCATGCGGCCGGAGTACGCCGCTCGGCTTCGGGGCAACGCGTAGGCGGCGTGCACAACCTCCTCCACGACGCGCTCCGCGCCTCCCGCGCCGACTACACTGAAATCCGCCTCGAGCGCTCCTGGACCAGCGCGGTGGCCTACCGCGGGAGCCGGCTGGAAGGCGCTACCAGCGGGCTCGACCTGGGCGGCTTCGTGCGCTGCCTCGATCGCGGCCACGGCTGGGGGATCGCGAGCTTCACCGGGGTGGAGCAACTCCCCGCGATGGTGGCCCGGGCCCACGAGCTCTCCCTGGCGCTTCCGGTGGAGCGACCCATCCGCCTGGCGGAGATCCACCACCGGATCCAGGAGGTGTGCGCGGACCTGGACGGCGACGTGCGGGGCGTGCCCCTCGACGAGAAGCGGCGGCTGGTGGAGCAGCTCAACCAGGAGATGCTCGCGACCGACCGCAGGATCGTGGACACCCAGGTTGCCTACCGCGACGAGGTCACCGAACGCTGGTTTGCGAGCTCGGAAGGGAGCCGGCTCTACGAGCTACGCTCCGAGGTCACCCTGGCGGCCGTGGCCGTGGCCCGGGAGGACTCGGTGGTGGAGCGGGCCCTCGAGTCGCATGCGGTGCGCGGCGGCTGGCGGTCGGTGGGGGAGGCGGGCCCGCTTTTCCGCGCCGCCGCACGGCGGGCCGTGTCGCTCCTCTCGGCTCCACGGGTCCGCAGCGGGACCTTCCCGGTGGTGCTCGACCCGCGGCTCGCCGGCGCGCTGGTGCATCAGACCATCGGCCACCTGAGCGAGGCCGACACGCTCGAGGCGGAGCCGGCGCTGGGGGAGCTGCTCCGCCCCGGAACCCAGGTCGCCTCGCCCCTGCTCACCATCGGTGACGACGGAAGCGCCGTGGGGCTTCGAGGCTCCCTCCCGTTCGACGACGAAGGCACCCCCACCCAGAACACCCTGCTGGTCCAGCACGGTGTCCTGGTCGGGCGTCTCCACACCCGCGAGACCGCGGGCCGGGCGGGCGAGCGGGCGACCGGGAACGCGCGCGCCCTCTCCTACCGTCACCCCCCCCTGGTTCGCCTGACGAACATTTATGTGGCCAACGGCCAGGGGTCGGTCGAGGACCTGGTGCGGGACCTGCCTTTCGGTCTCTATTGCTGCGACGCGATGGGCGGGCGCGCGCACGGGGGGCGATTCTCCCTCGCGGCCGGCTACGGCTACATGATCCGTGACGGCCGCCTGGCCGAACTGGTCAAGCCGGTGGTCCTGCACGGGGAGGTGCTCGAGACGCTGCGCGCGGTGGACGCGGTGGCCGGTGACTTCCGGTGGACCCAGCTCGCCAGCGGGTGCGGCAAGCAGGGGCAGGCCCCCCTCCCCATCGCCGAGGGGGCGCCTCATCTCCGGCTCCGGGCGGCCCAGGTGGGAGGCGAGACCGTGTGATAGGCCGGTTGCTGGAACGGGCGCGCCGCCGCGCCGAGACGGGCGACCTCGCGCTCAAGACGGACGAAACCCTCGCGCTGCGGTTCGACGCCGGAGGGCTCGCCCGCGCGGAGCTGAGCTCGACCCGGGGCGTCAACCTGCGGGTGGTCGTGGGGGGGCGGGCCGGGAGCGCCGGCAGCACGGGCGACGACCCCGAGGCCTTGCTCGAGGCCGCCCTGGCCTCGGCGCGGCTGGGCGAGCCGGCGGGCTTCGTCCTTCCCGGAGTGGCGCGACCGGGCTCCGTCGTCACCCACTATCCGCGCGCCGCCGCCGC
>JBBIMQ010000276.1:0-1936 GCA_037444345.1 Gemmatimonadota bacterium
AATCGCTGGACGCGCCGTTCGCCGAGGGCACCGGCGTGGAGGTGCCTGGTCTCGGGGACCTGAACGACACCGAACTGGAGCGGCTGCTCCGCTCCCTGGAGGGCTGATGCGCACCACGTGGATGCTCGGACTTGCGCTCCTGATCGCCGCTCCGCTCGGGGCCCAGGGCCTGGACAACCCCGCCCGCGCCGGTGAGCTGCGCCGTCTGGTCGAGGAGCGCTTCGCCGCCCGGGTCCGCGAGGAGCTGGCTCTCACGGATGCCCAGGCGGCCCGGCTCCGGGAAACGACGGGGACCTACTTCCGGCGGCGGCGCGATCTGGAGGCCGAGGAACGGCGGCTGCGGGAGGCCCTGGCGGGCCAGCTCCGCCCCGGAGTCGCCGCCGACCAGGACAGCGTGGCGCGGCTCACCGAGGCGCTGATGGCCCTCAAGCTGCGCTATGTCGAGACGTATCGCGACGAGCTGCGGGACCTCGCCGGGTTTCTCGATCCGGTCCAGCGGGCGCAGTTCTTCGTGCTACGCGAACGGCTGCTGGAGCGGGTGCGGGATCTCCAGGCGCGGGGCCAGGCGGGCGAGCCCCCCCGCCGACCGTGGCGGCGGCCCTGAGCGAAGCGCCTTTGTTTTCTCGCCAGCCCGGCGGTAACTTCCCCTCGGGCCGTTTCGAGGGGCGCGCGGTATGCGGCATGGATGGCTCGGCGCTGGTCTCCTGCTGCTCGGGGCCGGCCTGGGGCTCGCCCTGCCGGTGGCCGGCCAGGGCAAGCTGGTCTACCGGCTCGAGGTTCATGGTACCATCGAGAATGGGCTGGCGCCCTACCTCGCGCGCGGGCTGCGGCTCGCCAACGAGACCGGCGCCGCCGCCGTCTATCTCGACATCGACACGCCGGGCGGCCGGGTGGACGCCGCCGAGCGCATCGCCGACGCCGTTCGCGCCTCGCGGGTTCCGGTGTACGCCTGGGTCAACCCCCGGGCCTACAGTGCCGGGGCGCTGATCGCGCTCGCCTCCCAGGGGATCTACATGCGGAGCGGCGGGGTGCTCGGTGCTGCCACTCCCGTGGATGGGCAGGGCACCAAGCTTCCCGAGAAATACGTGTCCGCCATGCGCGCCGAGTTCCGGGCCCTGGCCGAGGCCCGGGGTCTCGATCCGCGGATCGCCGAAGCCATGGTGGACGAGGCCGTCGGGGTTCCCGGCCTGGTCGAGCCGGGGAAGCTCCTCACGCTCAGCACCTCCGAGGCCCTCCGGGTGGGATACGCCAGGGCCGAAGTCAACAGCGAGGCCGACCTGTTGGCGGCGCTGGGGCTCCGCGACGCCCGGGTGGAGGGGGTAGAGATCAACTGGGCGGAGGCGGTGGTCCGGTTCCTCGACCACCCCATCGTCTCGTCGCTCTTGCTCTCGGTCGGGGTGCTGGCGCTCTTGGCGGAGATCAAGGCGGGGACCCACGGGATCGGTCTGCTGCTGGGGCTGGGTTCGCTGGGGCTGTTCTTCGGTTCGAGTCTGCTGCTCGGCCTGGCGGGGCTCGAGGAGGTGATCCTGCTCGGGCTCGGGCTGGTAGCGGTCGCCGTGGAGGTGTTCCTCCTCCCCGGGTTCGGCGTCGCGGGGGTGCTTGGGGCGCTGCTGATCGGCGCCGCGGTGGTGCTCGCCATGCTGGGCAACATGCCCACCGCGGCCGATGTGGTGCAGGCGCTCGCGGTGCTCGGGGCGAGCGTGTTTCTCACCCTGGCGATCGCCTTCACCTGGCTCCGGCACCTGCCTCACAGCCGGCGGTTCGGCGGGCTCATCCATCAGACCAGCGCCCAGGCGGCCGAGGGGTTCGTCTCCGCGCTGCCGCGGGCGGACCTGGTAGGCCGGGTGGGTATTGCGGTGAGCGATCTCCGGCCAGCGGGCGTAGCCAGCGTGGACGGCGAGCGGATTGACGTGGTCACGGAGGGCGAGTACATCGC
>JBBIMQ010000276.1:1958-4008 GCA_037444345.1 Gemmatimonadota bacterium
GGTTCGGGCGGAAGGCTACCGCCACGTGGTTCGGGCGGCCGGGTCCTGAGCGGGTTTCGCCCACCTTTCTTCTCACCACAGGGAGCGCGCAACGTGGACGACCTCCGCACGCTGGGACCGGGACTGCTGCTGGCGCTGGTACTCCTCGGTTTCATCTTCCTGGTGATCATCTTCCGATTCATCCCGGTGGGGTTGTGGATCACGGCGTGGGCGTCCGGGGTCTATGTGCCGTTCACCACCTTGTTCGGGATGCGGTTCCGGAAGGTGAACCCGGCTGCCATCGTGAACCCGCTGATCAACGCCCACAAGGCCGGGCTTCAGCTCGCGATTCGGGACCTCGAGGCTCACTACCTGGCCGGCGGGAGCGTGGACCGCGTGGTCCGCGCCCTCATCTCCGCGGACAAGGCGGGGATTCCGCTCAGCTTCAAGCAGGCCACCGCAATCGATCTCGCTGGACGCGACGTGTTCGAGGCGGTGCAGGTGAGCGTGAACCCCAAGGTCATCACCACCCCCAAGGTGGCGGCGATGGCCAAGGACGGGATCCAGCTCTTGGCGCTGGCCCGGGTGACGGTGCGCGCCAATATCAACCGGCTGGTGGGCGGGGCGGGGGAGGAGACGATTCTGGCGCGGGTGGGCGAGGGGATCGTGAGCACGATCGGCTCGGCGGCGAGTCACAAGGCGGTGCTGGAGAACCCGGACATGATCTCCAAGACCGTGCTCGCGAAGGGGCTGGATGCCGGCACGGCGTTCGAGATTCTCTCGATCGATATCGCGGACGTGGACGTGGGGAAGAACATCGGGGCCGAGCTCCAGACCGATCAGGCGGAGGCCGATAAACGGATCGCGCAGGCGAAGGCCGAAGAGCGGCGCGCGCTCGCGGTGGCGATGGAGCAGGAGTTCCGGGCCGAAGCCCAGCGCATGCGCGCGAAGGTCATCGAGGCGGAGGCCCAGATCCCGTTGGCCATCGCGGAGGCGTTCCGCAAAGGGGCGTTAGGCGTCATGGACTACCAGCGCTACCGGAACCTTCAGGCCGACACGGCGATGCGGCAGGCGATCGCGGGCGGGGGCGAAGCGTCGCCGGGCGGCGGGCCAGCGAGCTGAGCGTGAGTCTCGAGGGACTGATTCTCCTGCTCATCCTTTGGTTCGTCCTGGACCGCATGTCCAAGGCGGCCCGCAGGAGGGCGGCGCCGCCGGCGGAAGCCGAGACGGTCCGGGTCCGGAGCGGGCCCAGGGAAGGGGTGTCGGAGGAGGAGGAAATCACCCTGGAGTCGTTGCTCGAGGAGGTCCGGCGGGCGAAACGGGGTCCCGCGGGGTCACCCCCCCCCAGGCGCCCGGTGCCCAGACCGCGGGTCCAGCCTTCGCGCCAGCCCCCCGGTCCCGCGACGGAGCGGGGACCGGTCGGCCGGCGCGCGCGCGCCGCGCTCCCCTCCGCCGAAGAAGTGGAGGAGCGCGAGTCCCTGGAGGTCGAACCGCAGGTCGTCTCCTACGATGAGCTTGTGGGCAGCCGGCCGGCTCGCGCGGTGGAGGACCTCGACGAGACCGCCGAGGCGGTCGTGCGGCGGCGGATCGCAGAGGCGGAGGCCCGCAACCGCGAGCACCGGCCGGCGAATCACGAAGCGTTCCACCAAAAGATCGCGGCGGATGCCGGTGCCCCGATGGCGCCGCCCCGCCTGAGCCCGGCTCAGCTCCGCTCGGCGCTGGTGTGGCGAGAGATCCTGGGACCGCCGAAGGCCGAGGAGCTCTAGCCACTTACCGCTTGCGGGTCCTGCCCTTCCGGCCGAACGCCTTCCGGTACGACGCGATCGCTTCCACGATGGCCTCCCGCGCGGCCTGGGCGCCTTCGAAGCCGCGGGTGCGGGTGGTGATTCCCTCCAGGTCCTTGTACACCTGAAAGAAATGCTCGATCTCCTTCAGCGTGTGCGGCGGGATGTCGTTCAGGTCGTGGATCCCCTCGGCGTAGGGATCGCCCGTGGCCACGGCGAGCACCTTCTCGTCTGCCTTGCCTCGGTCCAGGAGGTGAAAGAGCCCGATCGGACGGCAGGGCACCACC
>JBBIMQ010000277.1:0-3999 GCA_037444345.1 Gemmatimonadota bacterium
CGGTCCGGTACCCGCTCAGGCAACCGGTGGCGCCGCCGCAGGCACCTCGGAGGCGGAGGGTGGGTCGAGCGCCCCCGCTTCGGGAGCGGCGCCTGCCGACATCGAGCGGGCGTATGCGCAGGTGGCCCGGATTCTCGCCGGCATGAAGGCGGAGGAGGCCCGGAAGCTGCTCGCGCACTTGAGCGATACTCAAGTCGAAGGTCTCATCAGGCAAATGTCTCCGCGTCAGGCAGCGAAGCTCCTCGGTCTGGTCCCCCCGGAGCGGGCTGGCGCCCTGGGCCGCCGCCTGCTCGAGCACCCGGGTTCGTTCCGCCCATGACCAGCGCTCCCTTGCACGGGCCGGACTCGGCCCCGCTCCAGCCGGCGGCTCGGCCCGGCCGCACCGGCAGGGACGGCTCCCGCGAGGAGCCGGGGCCCTTCGCACTCCTGGTCGCGCAGATGCTGCAGCCGCCGGTGGCTTCCCGGTCCGGCCACCCGCCGGCCGAGCCGCTGGACTCGGCGGCTCCATCGCCCCGAGCCGGCTCCGCACCGACTCCCCAACTGGACGTCTCGCCGGAGGATGGCGCCGCTTTGGGTTCCGCGGCCCGAGCGCCCGAGACGCTGGCCACCGCCGCGACGATTCTCTCGCTGGCGCGGCTGATGCGACCGATCCCTGCGCTCGCGGCGCCCGATGTCCGGGAGGGGAGCGGCCCGGCGTCCACCCCCCGGGATCCGGCCCAGCCTCCCCCCCCAGCCAGGACGGAACCGGAACCCAGCGGGCCGGCCGTCACGGAAGTTGTCAGGCGATCCGCCGGCGCCTCGGCGGAAGGCAGTCCTCCTGCCGAGCCGGCGACCTCGCTGACCGTTTCCGGATCGGGCCCGCAGTCGCCCCAGCTCTATCCGCCGCTCGGGGCGCCGCACCGGGACCCGGCTCCGGACCCGAAGGTGGCCGCGACCGCTTCGGTCGCTGCCCCGCCACCCGAGCCGACGCCCACCCTGCCGCGCGGCGACCATGTCGTCATCCGGTTCACCGGCGACCACGGCCTGGAAGGCACCGTTCGGGTGGCCGTCCGCGGGCACACCATCCATGCCACGATCCTCTCCAGCGACGCCGCGGCCGCACAGCGGATGCGCGATCAGCTCGGCGCGCTCCGGCAATCTCTGGAAAGCCACGGGTTTCACGACACCCGACTCGCCATCCATTACCTGAGCGCCGGCGACGGCGGCGCCCCCGCAACGGGGCGGGACCGCGGGCCGCCCACCGGACCCGAGGCCGAGCGCCAGGATTCCGGCGAGGACCACGGTCCGGCCCGACGCTTCCGCCGCGACCCCGATCATCCCCCGGAGGCACAGGAGAAGATGCCATGATCACGCCTGCGAGCGCCCGCGCCCCCCTCGGGGTCTCGGCGGCGGCGACGGAACCTCACCGCGCCACGTTGGGCAAGGACGAGTTCCTGCGACTCCTGGTGACTCAGCTCCGGCACCAGGATCCCTTGAGTCCGCTGCAGCCGCACGAGTTCGCCGCACAGCTGGCTCAGTTCGCCTCGGTGGAGCAGCTCACCCAGCTCAACGAGGGACTGACGGCCCAACTGGAAGCGGCGCAACTCGACGCGCTGATCGGCAAGACCGCGCTCGGCGCCGCGTTGTTGGGACGGGCCGTCGTGGCCGCGGGTGACCAGGTCGAGATCCCTGCCACCGGCAGCGGCCAGATCCGGGTCGAGATCGCCGGACCCGGCCAGGCGACGTTCAAGCTGCTCGACCAGTCCGGCGCGGTGGTGGCGACCCGAGACCTGGGCGCCGTGCCGGCCGGCCGCCAGACGCTGACGCTACCCGCCGACCTGCCGCCCGGCACCTATCGGTACGAACTCACGGTGGCCGCGGCCGACGGATCGGCCGTGGACGTCACCGCGTACACGGCGGGCACCGTGACCGGGGTGTTCTTCCAGGACGGCCAGATCGTGCTCCGGCTGGGCGGGATGGAGGTCCCCCTCGAAGCCCTCGCCGAGATCGAACCAGTCCTCGCTCCGGCCGCCAATCCCTGAGGGATCACTCTTCACTGCTTAGCGGGAGAATCCGCCCATGATGCGCGCGCTCTTTTCCGGCGTCTCCGGCCTGCGCAACCAGCAGACCAAGATGGACGTCATCGGGAACAACATCGCGAATGTGAACACGGTGGGTTTCAAAGCTTCCCGGGTCACCTTCAAGGAGGCCTTCGTCCAGCTCATCCAGGGGGCCTCGCGGCCCGGGGCGCTCGGCGGAACCAACCCGATCCAGATCGGGACGGGGGTGAACCTCGGGAGTATTGACCAGCTCTTCACCCAGGGGAGCCTGGAGAACACAGGCCAGAAGCTGGATCTCGCCATTCAGGGCGACAGTCTGTTCATTCTGAACAACGGGCAGCGGCAGGTCTACACCAGGGCCGGCAACTTTCAGCTCGACGCCAACGGCAACCTGGTGTCGGCGAGCACCGGGTACATCGTTCAGGGCCTCGTGGCCAATGCCCAGGGGAATTTTTCCTCGGGTTCGGCGATCGGCGACATCCGCCTTCAGGTCAACGCGCTGGCGCCGGCCCAGCAAACCAGTCAGATCAGCCTGGCCGGCAACCTGGACGCCAGCGCCGCGGTGGGCGACACGCACAGCATGGGCATCACGGTGTACGATAGCGCCGGCGCGCCGCACGCGCTCCAGCTCACCTTCACCAACACGGCCCCCGGCCAGTGGGACTGGACGGCGTCCAGCCCCACCGCGGCGGTGACTCCGGCGGGCAGCGGCACCGTCAGTTTCAACGCCAACGGGAGTCTCGCCGGGTTCACCTATCCGGGCGGCGCCTCGAGCCTCACGCTGACGCCCGCGGGGGGGCAGCCCTTCAGCATCACCATCGACCCGGGAACGGTGAATGGCTTCAACGGGCTGGCGGGGTTCGCCAACCCGTCGAATGCCGTGGTGAACTCCCAGAACGGCTACGCCTCCGGCACGCTCCAGGAGCTCAGCGTGGACGCCCGGGGGATCGTGACCGGCTTTTTCTCGAACGGGGTGAGCCGGAGTCTAGCCCAGATCGCCCTGGCCCGGTTCAACAACCCCTCGGGGCTGAACCGCGCCGGCGAGAACGTGTTCGAGGCGTCGCCGAACTCGGGCCAGGCGGTGATCGGCTTCGCGGGCGCCACCGACCCATCGAGCATCTCGGCCGGGGCCCTGGAGAGTTCCAATGTGGACATCTCCCAGGAGTTCACCAACATGATCATCGCGCAGCGGGGCTTCCAGGCCAACGCCCGGGTGATCACCACGGCTGACGAGATGCTTCACGAACTGGTCAACATCCGGCGCTAGCCTGCGGCAGCGCAGCACGGGTCACCTGACGGCTCCGGGGCATGCGCCCGGGGCCGTCGGCGTTTTGGGGCGACGGCAAGATTCGCCGCCGGCACCGGCAGCTTCTTCCCGTGAGCCGCGCTCCGGCCGAACTGGTTTTGCCAGGCGGGGGGTCGGGGGACCCGGGTTCGGGGCTGGAGGCGAGCCGCAACGCTCTCAGCGGCAAGGGGATAGTTGACGCTCCTCCGCCCTCGTGCGAGTGGCATCCCGGCCTCTGGTTCCTGGTATGCCGGTTGCTTGCCCTCGGGCGCTGACTGCGATCGGACCCTGACAAGCGACTGCGCATGACCGACGAGACTGCGGCCGCTGCACCGCCGCCCAAGGCCGGTCCGGGCAAGGGGGCACTGGCCGGCATCGGAGCCGTGGCACTGCTGGCGGGTCTCGCCACGGGCGCGCTGGTGCTCGGCCCCCGGCTGGCGCCCCACCCCCCGGCGCGCGACTCCCTGCCCGCTGGCGCGGAGCACGGGGATGCCGCCGAGGTCGTCACCGGACCCATGCTCCGGATGGAGAACATCATCGTGAACCCGGCGGGTTCGCAGGGCACCCGGTTTCTCATGGCGACCGTGGCGCTCCAGGTCCCGGACGAGGCCACCCGGGCGCGACTGCAGAGCCGGGAGGTGGAGGTGCGGGACACGCTGGTGGCCACGCTCGAGA
>JBBIMQ010000278.1:0-2500 GCA_037444345.1 Gemmatimonadota bacterium
CGCACCGGGAAGGTCACCTCCTGCAGCGAATACCCCTCGTAGCGGTGGAACCGCCCCTGCATCGCCACCACGGGCCGGGCTCCCAGCTTGCCCAGCAACAGCCGGCCCGCGTGACTCTCCACCGTGGACAGCGGAAAGCCCGGGATTTCCTGATAGGGGATCACCACCTCGGTGGCGATCTCGCGCGCCAGACCGCCCAGCCCGGTCCCCAGAATGACGGCCACCTCGGGACGGAGGGCGCACCGGTCTCGGATCACCCCCGCGGCCTGCTGGACCCGGTCGTGGAGGGAGGGGGCCGTCATGCGTGGCGCTTGAGCAGGAGCTCCGTCTGCACCTGGTGGGTGATCTGCGCGTGGGCCTGGAGCCCCTCGATCTCGCCCAGCTGGCGCTCGATCAGCGCCCGGAAGTTGGCCAGATACGCGGCGAACTGCCGCGACAGCGCCTCCTGCCGCTCCCGGATCTGCCGCTCTTCCGCCTGTGCCTGCGCCAGGACCCGGGACGACTCGGTGTGCGCCTGGCGAATGATCATCTCCGCCTCGCGCTCGGCCTGCTGCTTGGCGTCCTGGAGCAATTGCTGGGAGGCCACCAACGCCTCGTTCATGGCCTTCTCGCGCTCCCGGAAGGCTCGGAGTTGCTCCTGGAAGTTCTGGCGCCGCTCTTCCAGCTTGGCCCGCTCCCGCAGCAACTGCTCCAGTTCTTCCGCCACCCGCTGCTTGAACGCGTCCACCTCGGTCCGGTCGTAACCGCGGAAGGCGCGCTGGAACTCCTGGGCCCGGCAGTCCGCCGGGGTCAAATGGAAGACGTCGTGGCTCATGGGACGCGCTCTCCGAACAGCAGGGTTCCCAGCCGCACCATCGTGGCCCCCTCCTCCACCGCCACCAGGTAATCGCCCGACATTCCCATGGACAGTTCCGGCAGCCGGTGTCCGCCGGCCTCGGCCCGTTCCCGGAGTTCCCGGAGCAGCCGGAACTGCGCTCGCTGCACTGCCTGATCCGGGGTGAGTTCCGCCAGCGTCATGAGGCCCCGGAGCTCGAGCCGCTCGAGCTTCCGCACCGCGTCAAGCAGCGCCGGCAGCGCGGCCGGCTCCACCCCGCCCTTCTGGGGCTCGGCCGAGCAGTTCACCTGAATCAGCACCGGCTGGCGCCGCCCGGGCGGGACCCGGCGATCCAGCTCCAGGGCCAGCTCGATCCGGTCCACCGAATGGATCAGCGCGAATCGCCCGGCCGCGTGCTTCGCCTTGTTCCGCTGGAGGGTCCCGATGAAGTGCCACTCGATCGGCACGTCGGCTGCCGCCGCCTGCTTCTCCAGCGCTTCCTGCACCCGGTTCTCGCCGACCGCCCTGATCCCGGCCTTCCAGGCCGCCCGCACCGCCTCGGGGCCGTGCGTCTTGGTGACCGCGACGATCGTGACGGGATGAGTCCAGCCCCGGCGGGCCTGGTGCTCGGCGATGCGGGCGCGAACCTCCGCCACGCGCTCCGCCAGACCCGGGTACGGCATAGCGGGGAAATGTAGGCAAGGGTGGGGGTCGTGTGTAGGGAGGAAGGGCGGCCCGATCCGGCAGCCCGCGGGACCCGGGCCGTCTCCAGCGCCCCCGGTCAGCGGGAGTCCTGCACTCCCCCCTCCCCGACGAGCTGGATCAGTGCCCGCCTGAGCGCCGGGTTCGGCGAGAGCTGTCCCGCCCATTCCGCGGCTCGCAGAGCCTGGTCCGGCTCGCCCCTCGCCTGATAGGCATACGCGAGCTGCGCCAGCGGGAGGCTCAGGTTCCCTGCTACCCCGGCCGCGGTGGGCTCCAGGGCTTCCGCCTGGACCCCCGGCCTGAGGAGCCCGGCATAGCGGTAGGTCTCGAACGCGAGCCGCGCCGTGGTCCGGACGTCGAGCGGTAATCCCAGGACCCGGTGGACATCCAGGTTCGGATCGGTGGTGTCGGGGACCGCGGGCAGCAGGCGGAAGACCAGCCCCTGCTGCACCAGGTACCGATCCAGACCCAGGAAATCGCGGCCGGTCGTCACGGACCAGGCGATGGGCCGCCTGCCGAGGTTCTCCTGGAGGATCCGGAGCACCACGAAGTCGGCCCCCGTGAGCACGGTGTGCCGGGGAAGCGCGGTCCGGATCGGACCGATCGGCACCGTGATGTCCTGGGCCAGCATGGTGGGCTGGGCCGCGCGGATCTCGGCGTCGCTCAGCGTGTGGAGGGGCCGGTCAGGCAGCGCCGCCGCCGAGTCCCTCCAGAGCGCCGGAGCGGAGGAGGGATCGAAGGGGCGCGGCGGCTGGTCGCGGAGCTGGCGCTTGTACCAGTCCGTCTCGGCGAGCGCCAGGCACACCACCGCCACGTCGCGCCGGACCCCCTCGACCTCCTGGGCCCACCACAGGGGGAAGGTGTCGTTGTCGCCGTAGGTGAAAAGAATCCCGTAGGGCGGCACCGAGTTGAGCAGGTTGTAGGCAAAGTCGGCGGCCAGGGTGGCATCCGGCCCGTGCCGGCGAGAGGCCGCCGGGAAGTTGG
>JBBIMQ010000278.1:2510-3995 GCA_037444345.1 Gemmatimonadota bacterium
GGCGGGCTCGTTCCACCACGCTCCGGGCCCACCCGGCCAGCCCCATGCCGGCCCACAGACCCCACACCGCGAAGCTCACGATGAAGAAGTAGTCCCGCTCCCGAACCTCGTGGTCCGAGGGGTCGGGATAGTGGTCGAACCCCATGCTGTAGCCGGGCTTGAAGTTCATGTAGAGAACGAGCCCGAGCCCGGTGGTGAGAAACAGCGTGAGGAGGAGCCACGAGGCGGGCCGATCGCTGCGCCGCTGCAGCACGAGACCGCGGAACCCCGCCGCGACAAAGAGCAGGGTGAGGAGGGTCCGGACCGGCAGCTGCACCTCGCCCAGCCGGAAGGCGCTCCGGATCCCGTTGGCCCACTGCCAGTCGAAGTACTGGAGATAGTTGAGCAACTGGAGGCCCAGGATCCGGGCCGACCGGCCCGGGTTGTCCGGGCCGTGCAACACGGTCGGGTCATCCAGCGGGGTGCGCACCGGATACTGGGCTCGGCGGATCACCTCGAGCAGCGCGTGCCAGTTGTCCGGCTGGGCCTCGTTGATGATCGGATGGTGGGCGGACCGGATATAAAGGAACAGATAGCACGAGATCCCCACCGCAGCGAGACCGAGGGCGGCTGCTGCGAAGGCGGGGATCCTCGCCTGCCACGCGACCCCCAGCGCCCCCAGATAGCAGACCGCGCCCAGCGCGAACAGGGCCGTGCTGCCGAGCCCCCCGCCGACGAGGAGCGCCCAGGTGCCGGCCACCACCGCGAGCTGGGCCCACTCCGAACGGCGCTGGGCGGGGTCTGCTGCGGGAGAGCCGCGCAGGGTCGCCGCCATGAAGGCGACCACGGCGGGCCCCACCAGTAACGCCAGCAGATGGTTGCCGACCGAGACCCCCGCGAGGTACAGGATGAGCAGGAGGAGGCGCGGGGCGCGGCCAGTCCCTCGCGCCGCCCGCCAGCGGAGCGTGAGCCAGCAGATGGCGGCGATGGTGAAGGTGGCGACGGCGTAGACCTCGGTCTCGTTCGAGTTCTGCCAGACGGTGAAGCTGAACCCGGCCACCAGGACGGCGAGGAAGGCGCCGCCCAGCGCGAGCCCTGCCGGCCGCCCCGCGCTCAGGTCGCAGCTCCAGCCCGCCAGCGTCTCGTGGGCCACGAGGAAGAAGCAGCCGGCGCCCAGCGCGCTCAGCCCGGCGCTCAGCAGGTTGAGCCGGAACGCGTACTCCCCCGCGGCGGCGAGCGAGCCCCACAGGTGCGCCAGCATCACGTAGAGCGGGGTGCCGGGGGGATGGGGAATCCCGAGAATTCTGCTGGCGGCGATGAACTCCCCGGCATCCCAGAAGGTGACCGTCGGGGCGAGGGTGACGAGATAGCCCGCGAAGACGAGTAGCGCGGCCACGGCTGCGTAGCCGTAGGGTGGGGAGGGCCCGGGCGCGGCGGGCGCAGCGGGCGGGGCGGACAGGGCGCTCGGGGCGCTGGGGGATGGGGCCGGGGCGGCCATGGCAGCAG
>JBBIMQ010000279.1:0-3970 GCA_037444345.1 Gemmatimonadota bacterium
GACGGAAGAACAGGAAGGCGTTCACGACCAGAAAGACGATGCGCAGCACGTACCCCGTGGGGCTGTCGAACAGCGCCTTGAGCTCCCGGCGGGCGATGGTCCAGATGGCCTTCATGCCTCCTCCCCGGCCGCGGTGAGCTGGCGGAACAGCTCCTCCAGACTCCCGGCTTCCTGGTGCAGTTCGTAGAGCGTCCAGCCTTCGCGGGCCGCCAGGCGGAAGATGTCGGGCCGGACGTCGCTCGCCGCGGAGGCAGTGAGCTTGAGGCGCACCCGCCCGTTCTCGGCTCCCACTTCCTCCACCCGCTTGATCCCGGCCAGGGCCGCCAGGGCCCGGGCCAGTCCCGGGCCGGCGGCCTCCACCGAGATTCGCACCTCTCCGCCAGCCCGGCTCATCAGGTCGTCCACCGAGCCGTCGGCCGCGAGGCGCCCCCGGTTGATGATGAGCAGCCGGCTGCAGGTGAACTGCACCTCCGAGAGGACATGGGTCGAGAGCAGGACCGTCCGATCCCGCCCCAGCTCGCGGATGAGGCTGCGGATCTCGACTCGCTGGTTGGGATCCAGCCCTTCGGTCGGTTCATCCAGCACCAGCAGGTCGGGCCGGTGGAGAATCGCCGCGGCAAGACCCACTCGCTGGCGGAAACCCTTGGACAGCTCGCCCACCGGCCGGCGAAACACGCTCTCCAGCCCCGTCGCCTGGACCGCCTCGTCCACGGCCCGCAGGCGCTCGACCCCGTCGAGCTGGCGCAGGCGAGCCACGAAGTCCAGGTATTCGGCCACCAGCATTTCGGGGTAGAGCGGGTTGTTCTCGGGGAGGTAGCCCACCCGGCGCTTGGCCTGGACCCCGGCCTCGGTGAGCGGGACGCCGTCGAACCGTACCACCCCTTCGTCGGGTTCGTGAAACTGGGTGATGATCCGCATGGTGGTGGACTTGCCTGCACCGTTCGGACCCAGGAAGCCGACCACCTGGCCGCGGTCCACGGCAAAGCTCACCTGGTCCACCGCCGTCACGTTGCCGTAGCGTTTGGTGACCTGTTCCAGTGCCAGTAATGTCATAGGGGTCTACAGCCGTCAGGAGCCACCAGTTTCTCAGCTACTGTGCGCCGCCCGGTGGCCGGGGCCTGGCCGCGGGGCGGGCGGGGAAAATGTCACAAGATCCCTGGCAGGCGCGCCAGTGGGGGGTGGGGCACCCCTGGCCGATTACCAGCCCAGGAGCCGCCGGAAATCGTTGGAGAAGGCGAGGAACATCAAAAGACCGATCAGGATCAGGCCAACCACCGTCAGACGCTCTCGCAAGACCCGCGACAGGGGACTGCCCCGCACCCCTTCGGCGAGCAGGAAGAGAAACTGCCCGCCGTCCAGCACCGGTATGGGGAGCAGGTTGAGCACGGCGAGATTCACCGAGATGAGCGCCAGCATGGCCAGGAACTCGTCGAGGCCGATCCGGGCGCTCTCGGCGGCGACCTGGGCGATCAGAATGGGCCCGCCGATTTCGCGGGTCGAGATCCGCGCGCTGAGCAGCCCCTGCACCGTGCGGACGATATGGGTGCTGGCTCGCGCCGTCGCCAGGCCGCCGGCCAGCGCCGCCTCACCCAGCGAGAGGGGGCGGGTGATCCGGGGGGTGGCGACCCCGACCCCGATCTTCCCGACCTCCCGGGTGCCACCGCCGGGGAGCCGCTCGTGCTGCGGCACGGGCGTGAGGCGCACCTCGGTGCGCCCGCCGCGCCTCCCGATGCCCAGCACGAGTTCCCGACCGGGACTGGCGCGAATCCGGTCCACGAGGTCGTACCACTGGAAGACGCTGTCGCCGTCGAGGCTCAGGATGGTGTCGCCGGCCTGGAGCCCGGCGCGCGCGGCCGGCATGCCCCGGACGATCGAGTCGAGCACCGGGGCGCGATAGGGCTCCAGGGCCAGCGCCACGCGCGCCCGCTCGACGAGGGCTGCGTGGTGAATCCGGAGCACCACGGCCCGGCCGTCCGCGAGCGCGAGGACCAGGGAATCACCGGCGGCTGTCGTGAGGCTCGCCTCGATCTCGTTCCAGGTCTCCACCGAGTCGCCGTTGATGGCGACGATCCGGTCCCCCGGGCGGAGCAGGGCGAGGGATTCGGCACCGGCCGGCAGGCTGTCGGTCACCACCCGCCCCACGACGGTGGTGGGGTCGAGTTGCTCACCGTTCTTGTAGGCCAGAACGGTGTAGAGAATCCAGGCGAAGAGCACGTTCATGGTGACCCCGGCGAGGATCACCACCATCCGCTTCCAGACGGGCTTGGCCTCGAAGACCCGGTCGGGCGGGACCGGGGAGGCGGCGCGCCCCCCTTCCAGCGGGCTGCTGGTGACCTCCTCCTCCCGGCTTGCCATCTTCACATAGCCGCCGAGGGGGAGCCAGCCGATGGCGTACTCGGTCTCGCCGTGGCGGCGGCTCAGCCAGGGAATGGGCGATCCCATGCCGATCGAGAACCGGTGGACGTAGATCCCGGCCCACTTGGCGGCGAGGAAATGTCCCAGTTCGTGCACGAAGATGAGCACGCCCAGGACCACCAGCAGCACCAGCACGGTGAACAGGAGATTCACGCGGCCACCACCTCGCGGGCCCGCTGCCGGGCACGGGCGTCGGCCAGGCGCACGGTTTCGAGATCGGTCACCGGCTGCGCCTGGTGCTCTTCCAGCACGCATTCGATGGCATCCGCGATCCGCCCGAACGGAATGGCCCCGGCCAGGAAGGCCGCCACCGCCACCTCGTTGGCCGCGTTGAAAACGGCGGGCGCTGTTCCCCCGGTCCGGCCCGCGGCGATCCCGGCTGCATAGGCCCGGAACACCGAGGCCCGCACCGGCTGGAAGGTGAGGGCGCCGACGGCGACCGGGTCGAACCGGGGCACGCCGGAGTCGGGGAGGCGGGCCGGGTGGGTCAGGGCGTAGAGAATCGGCAACTCCATGGACGGAAACGCCAGCTGCGCGATCACGCTCCCGTCGCAGAACTCGGCGAAGGCGTGCACGATGCTTTGGGGATGGACCACGACGTCGAGCGCGTCGTAGTCCAGACCGAAGAGGTGGTGCGCCTCGATGACCTCGAGCGCCTTGTTCGCGAGGGTGGCGCTGTCTACCGTGACCTTGTTCCCCATCCGCCAGGTGGGATGGTTGAGCGCCTCGGAGACGGTGGCCCGGGCGATCCGCTCCGGATCCCATTCCCGGAAGGGCCCGCCGGAAGCCGTGAGGATGAGGCGCGACAGTCCGCTGTCGCGGCCCGCCACGCACTGGAGGACCGCGCTGTGCTCCGAGTCGACCGGAACGAGTTCGCCGCCGCCCTCGCGGCAGGCGGCGCGGACCAGGTCGCCAGCCATGACCAGGGTTTCCTTGTTGGCCAGCGCCACCCGCTTGCCGGCGCGGAGGGCGGCGAGCGTCGCGTCGAGCCCCGCCGCTCCGACCACGGCGTTGAGCACAATGTCGGCATCGGGATGGGTGGCCGCCTCGATCAGCAGCTCGGGACCGCGCTCCGCTACCAGACCGGCGAGCCGCGGCCGCCACTCCTCCGCCTGGCGGCGGAGCGCCTCGGCGTTGCGGAAGGCGGTGAGGGCCACCACCGAAAACCGGTCCCGCTGCCGGCGGAGCACGCTGAGCGCGCTCTTGCCGATGGACCCGGTGGAGCCCAGGATCGCCACGCCCCGCACGGCCTGGGAGGACCGGCCGCTCATCAGATCACCCCGAACCAGCGGTAGAGCGCGGCGGCGGCCGGGAGCACGAAGTAGAGCGAGTCCAGCCGGTCGAGCACGCCCCCGTGCCCCGGGATCAGGGACGAGGAGTCCTTGACACCCGCCTCGCGCTTGTAGAGCGATTCCGCCAGGTCGCCCACCTGCCCCACCACCCCGATGATCAAGGCGAAGGCGAGCCCCTGGCCGAGGGGGAGTGCCAGCCCCAGCCGGTCCAGCACCAAGAGATTGCGCACCGGAACGGCGAGCAGTGCCGCGACGACTCCGCC
>JBBIMQ010000280.1:0-3957 GCA_037444345.1 Gemmatimonadota bacterium
CTGCCCCAGGCGGTCCTCGATCCGGGCGGGGTGGTGGTGGTTCCCGAGCCCGGGTATCAGGCGTATCTGGGCGGGACGCTGCTCGCGGGGGGGGAGCCGTACATCTACCGGCTTACGCCCAGGACGCGGTTTCTGGTAGAGCTGGAGGAGCTGGACGAGGCGACCCTGCGCCGGACCCGGCTGGTGTACCTCAACTACCCCAACAATCCCACGGCCGCGGTGGCGCCGCGCGACCACCTGGAGCGGACGGTGGCGCTTTGCCGCCGCCACGGCATCGTTCTCGCCTACGACAATCCCTACTGCGACCTCACGTTCGACGGCTACCGGGCGCCGAGCATTTTCGAGATCCCGGGAGCCCGGGACCTCGCCATCGAGTTCTTTTCCTTTTCCAAGAGCTTCTCGATGACGGGCTGGCGGCTGGGCTGGGCGGCAGGCCAGCGCGAGCTCATCGCGGCGCTCACCCGGGTGAAGTCGTACGTGGACACCGGCCCGTGGCTGGCGGTCCAGCAGGCCGGTGCCCTCGCCCTGGATCGCGCCGAGGAGCTGATCCCACCGGTCGTGGCGGAACTGGCCCGCCGGCGGGACGGCGCGGTGGCCGCGCTCCGGGAGGCGGGGTTCACGGTGGAACCGCCGCAGGCCACGATGTATCTCTGGGTGCCGATCCCGGAGCCGATTCCATCGGCAGTGTTCGCGCGGAGCGCCCTGGAGGAGGAGGCCGTGGTGGTGCTGCCCGGGAGTGCGTTCGGCCCGGGAGGCGAGGGCTATTTCCGGATCGCCCTCACGGTGCCGCCCGCCCGGGTCCGCGAGGCGGCCCGCCGGCTCGGCCGTGCCGTCCGGAGACTGGGTTCGCGTGCCAGTGCTGCGGCCTCCTGACTTCAGGTTCCGTCCCCGCCGTCCCCGGCGGTGGATCGGGCGGCTCGCCATCGTGGCGAGCCTCGCCGTCCACAGCCTGCTCTTCCTCGTGGTCATCCGGGGGCGGCTGCCGGAACTACCCCGCCGCCCCGGGGTGGTGTTGCTGCCGCTCCCCGAGCCGGATCAGGTCCGGCCGTCGCCGATGCCGTATTACGTGCCCCGGCTGGAGCAGGGAGCTGGACGGCGCACCCGGGTGCTCCCGCCGGCCAACCCGGCGCCCCCGGACACCGCCCCGCCTCCGGCACCGCCCGTCGCAGAGCCAGCGCCAGCCGAGGCTCCGAGGCGGCTTCCACCGCCCAGCCTCCGGCCCTCGCTCGGCGACGGGCGGCTCTGGGTCCGTCCGCTCCCGCTGCCGCCTCGCGACCTCGCCCGGCGGCTGGCCCGGCCCCACGAGGAGCTGGTGGACAGCGCAGTGAAGGCGATCGTGCAGGCGTATCTCGACTCCATCGCCAACGAGCCTGGCGCGGCGCAGGCCCGGATGCCCGAATGGGTGACCGAGGTGGACGGGAAGAAATTCGGCCTCGACGGGAAGAACATCTACATCGCGGGGCTCAAGATTCCGGCGGCGGTGCTCGCCCTGCTGCCGGTGCCGAGCGGAGGGAATCAACAGGTGGCGCTGGACCACAACGGCCAGGTGATCCTGGACGACCTGCGCCGGGCCGCGATTCGCTCCGCCAACCTCGCGGAGTTCAAGGACGCGATCCGCCGGCTCCGCGAACAGAAGCAGCGGGAGAAGGATTTCGAGCGGGCCCAGCGGGAGCCGCCTGACACTTTCGGCCTCCCGGCGCTTGGCTCCGAACAGCCCTGACGGGTGGTCCCATGAAGCTGGTTGACACCGACGAAACCGTGGTCCTGGTGACCGGGTCCGATATCCGGGCCGAGGAGCGCGACCGGCCCACCGCGTACCGCCTGAAGCACGAGATTGACCGGCGGAGCGACGGCCAGCCGTTCCGGCGCGCGGTGGTGGTGGGCGACGTGTGGTATCTCGATAACCGGATCTTCCACCTCAATCCGACGCTGGCCATCGGCGGTCCCGGGGTCAACGGGCTGGCGGCGGATCTGGTGCAGCGGCTTCCCACCCTCTGGACCCAGGATCAGCGGGCGTTTGTCCAGGCCGACTTCGATGGAGATCCCAAGCGGGGGCTCCTCTGGGGGATGGATGCCGAGGCCACGATGGCGGCGGTCCAGGCCTTCGTGGCGCAGGGCTACCTCGACGATCTGTTGCGGCGGATCTGGCGGTTCCGATCGGGTGTGATGGTCTAGCTCCAGGCGGCAAGCGCCGTTACGGGAACGTGCCTCCGGGGTATTCATCTTGCGGGATCTCGGTGCAGCCTACACCTTGAGGCGGGTCAAGGACCCCCATGCCCCCCAACCCCCGTCGCCCCCGCCGAGCCGCGCTTCGCGCGCCCTTCGTCTTCGTCGCCTCGAGCCTCGCTGTGGCGAACTGCCGGGAGGGAGGGACCGGGCCCGGACCCGGGATGGCGGCTCTGCAGGTTGCCGCTCAGCTACCCCCACTGGCCGCCAACTTCGCGGGCACCGGTCTCGAGATCACGCAGGTCACGGTCCGGTTGATCCGACCGCCCTCCACCGAGGTCCTGAGCCGTACCCTGCCGTTTTCGGTGGACGCGACCTCCCTCCAGGCCACCCTCCAGCTCGTGGTGAGCGGCCAGGAGACGTTCGACCTTCAGGTGGAGTATCGGAACGCCGCCGGCCGGGTCCTCTTCGTCAGCCGGACCAGCGTTACGCTCGCGCCGGGGGCCACGGCCCAGGCCCCGCCAGCGCCGCCAGCCTACCTCGGCCCCGGCGGTAATGTGGACTCGATCGCCGTGGCACCCCAGCTGCCGGCGGTGGTGGTCGGCGACTCGGTGGCCCTTCGGGTGCTTGCCTTCGACGGGCAGCGCCAGCCGGTACCCCCGGAGAGCGTGTACGTCCGGTGGGGGACCAGCAATCCGGCGGCTGGCGTGAATGCGACCGGGCTGCTCCGGGCCCCCGCGACCGCCATGTCGTTCTGGGTGGTGGCGCGGGTGCCGGTGCCGGCGCCGCGGGACAGTCTGCTCGATTCCACCCTGGTGTCGGTGATCCCCGCGGGCAACCAGCTCGTGCTTGTCCCCGACTCGGTGGAGAAACTGCCCGGCGGCACCCAACAGTTCACCGTCACGAGCGGGCCGCCGGGTCCCTACGAGTGGCTGGTGAACGGCTTGGTGGGGGGGAGTTCCGCTTTCGGCGCGATCGACGCTGCCGGCTTCTACACCGCGCCCCGCGTGGTGCCAGCGCAGCCCAAGGTCCAGGTGTGCGCCCGGGTGGCCGCCAATCCCTCGGTGACGGGATGCGCGGTGGTGCTGATCAATCCGGTGCCCTCGGCGGGGGCGGATGTCGTGGTGTTCAACGACATCAACATCTGGGACGACGCCGCGTTTCCTCTGGATTCCGTGGACAACGACCGCCTGATCCGGAACCTGGTGACCTTCACCGGCGGCGGGCCCCGAGCCAACGGCAACACGGTGCTGTTCCACCTGGGCCACGGCTCCCAGTGCGGCCTTACCTGTTCTACCCAGACCAACCAGATCATGGCCGCGATCATCCGAGCGGCCGGCATGGTGCCGGTGGACGACACCGCTTCCACGTTCAGCACGGCGTTTGCGCCCAACGTCAAGGTGCTCCTGCTCTGGACCCCGCTGGTGGCGTTCACCAACGTCGAGATCAACCTGATGAAGCTCTTCGCCGGCGAGGGAGGGCGGATTGTCTTCATCGGCGAACACGCGGGGTACTACGGGTCCGGGATTCCCGTCGAGAACCAGTTCCTGCTCGACATGGGCGCGGTCATGACCAACATCGGGCAGTCGGTGGATTGCGGCCGCGTGGTGCAGCCGGCGAGTTCGCTCCGGCAGCACCAGATCACGACCGGGATGAACGGGGTCTCGATGGGCTGTGCGTCGGTGATCACTCTGGGGCCCAACGATTTCGCGCTCTGGTACGACATGACCAACACCCAGGTGCTGGCCGGGGTGGCCAAGGTGGACCTCACCCCGCTCCCGGTGCCTCCGT
>JBBIMQ010000281.1:0-2377 GCA_037444345.1 Gemmatimonadota bacterium
GGGCCGGCAGCGCGGCGGGCGCGGCCAGGGCCGCCGCCGCCCCGCCATCCGCGACCGGGACATCCACCACGCGGAGCAGCTCCTCCACTCCCGTCTCGCCCAAAAGCACGTGGCGCAGGCCGCTTTCGAAGAGCGACCGCATGCCGTTGGCCCGGCCCGCCTCGGCAATCCGATCGGCGGTGGCTCCGGCGCCGATCAACCGCTCCAATTCGGCGCTCATCGTGAGCACCTCGACCACCGAGAACCGCCCGCGGTAGCCGGTCATCGCGCAGTCGGGGCAGCCCACCGCCCGGTAGATCGTGGTCCCCGGCGGGATGTAGCGCCGGATGCGCTCGGGAGGCGGCTGGTCGCTGACCTCGCGGCAGGTGGGGCAGAGCCGGCGCATCAGGCGCTGCGCCACGACCCCGCGCAGCGCCGACGCCAGCTTGTAGGGCTCGATCCCGATGTCCACCAGCCGGGTCACCGCGTTCGGCGCATCGTTGGTGTGGAGCGTGGAGAGCACCAGGTGCCCGGTGAGCGAGGCCTGCACTGCAATGCTGGCGGTCTCGCGATCGCGAATCTCCCCCACCAGCACCACGTCCGGATCCTGGCGCAGGATCGAGCGGAGGGCCGAGGCGAAGGTGAGCCCCGCCTTCTCGTTGACCTGAACCTGGACAATGCCCTTCCCCAGCCGGTACTCCACCGGATCCTCGACCGTCACGATGTTGACCCCCTCGCTCTGCACGATCCGGATGCAGGAGTAGAGGGTCGTGGTCTTGCCGGACCCGGTGGGACCGGTGACCAGGATGATGCCTTCCTTGTTATGCAGCAGGTTGTGGATCGCGTTGCGCTCGTCCTCCTGCATGCCCAGCGCGTCGAGCGACAGCAGCGTGGCGCTCGCGTTCAGGATCCGGATGACGACCTTTTCTCCCAGCGAGGCGGGGAGGGTGGAGACCCGGAGATCCACCGGCTGGCCGTTCACCGCCACCCGCGCCCGGCCGTCCTGGGGCCGGAGCCGGTCGGCGATGTCGAGTCCCGACATGATCTTGATGCGCGAGATGAGCGGCGCCCCCGCCGAACGC
This sequence comes from Gemmatimonadota bacterium, assembly GCA_037444345.1. Taxonomy (GTDB): domain Bacteria; phylum Gemmatimonadota; class Gemmatimonadetes; order Gemmatimonadales; family GWC2-71-9; genus JADJOM01. The sequence goes on from JBBIMQ010000281.1 coordinate 1,062, forward strand.
GGGATGTTCATCACCTGGCGCAGGACCCCGTCAATCCGGTAGCGGACCGCCACACCCTGCTCGCCCGGCTCGACGTGGATATCGCTCGCCCGCGAGAGAATGCCGTCGGAGAGCAGCAGATCCACCAGCCGCACCACCGGCCGCTGGCTGGCCTCTTCCGCCGAGGCGCCGAGATCCTGGAGCTCGTCCACGTCTTCGAGCTGCTGGACCTGCAGGCCGTCGTCCATGCCGCCAAGCAGCTCGGCCATCTGGGAGGCGCCGCGGTAAAGCTCGTCCAGCTTCTGGGCGATCTTGCCCGGGGCGCAGAGGAAGGTGCGCACCTCGCGCCCGGTGGCGAAGGCGAGGTCCTTCTCGGCGTCAATGTCGAACGGGTTGGCAGTGGCGATCTCCAGCACCGCATCGGTGACCCGGAGGGGGAGGATCTGGTAGCGCCGGACCAGGGGCTCCGGGACGGCGTCCCGTACGGTCTCCTGAATCTGGCTCAGGTCCGCGACCGGGAGGCGGAACCGGGCCGCCGCGAGCCGCAGGATGTCGTCATCGGTGGCGAGTTTCCGGCGGACCACGGCGTCCCACAGCGACTGCGGCTCGGAGCTGGACTCCTGCCTCAGCTCGTCAATGGTTCCCGGAGGAAGTGCCCGCTCCAGGGTCGGGACCAGCCATTCGTCGCTAAACTGCATGCAGCTCCAGGCGGCGGTGCGGCGAGGCCAGGAAGAGCATTGCCCCGTGCTCCGAAAGCTAAACAGACACCGCCGCCAAGAAAGGGGCCGGGCGACTCGGGCCCCTCACAGCACATCCCACCACTCCCGGTTGACATCCAGGCTCACGCCGAGCCGGCCGGTCCGGAGCGAGACGCCGGCCTCGATCCTGAGCAGGCGCAGGAACCACTCGAGGGCGATTCCGGCCACCGGGCGGAGGCCGTCGCTCGGGCGCCAGGGTGCCTCGCGAATCCTGCCATCGGCCCACCCCGCGCTCAGAAACGGGGCCAGGGTCGCGGACCGCCCGGTCGAGGCGAAGGGACCGAGGGGAAGGGCCGGGACCGGGAGGTCCACCCGCCACTCGAGCCGCGCCAAGGCGTACGCCCGGCCGCCCCAGGCGCGGAACCGCTCGCCTGGTAGTGTCCCCCACCCGCCGAGGGCGAAGCTCCGGTACCCCGGTAGCTCGGCGGTGGCTGCCCCCCCCTCGAGCGCCACCCCGAGCGCCGTGGCCGGGCTGGTTGGCGTGGTCCAGTCGCGCCGCCCGGCCCCCCCCCCCCCCTCCCGCGGCCCCCCCCCCCCCCCGCCCCCCCGCCCGGCCCGGCGGCACCCGCGGCCCGCGGC
>JBBIMQ010000281.1:2387-3932 GCA_037444345.1 Gemmatimonadota bacterium
CCAGCCGGAACCCCGCGCGTAGTCGCGCTCCCCCGCCCCACCCTCGACCCCGAGCCGGACCTCGATTCCCTCGCGCCGATCGGCCGGCTCGGCGCGGTGCCGGAGTTCCACTTGTCCCACACCCAGGGTGCCCGACCCGAGCGGCGGATTGGGGCGATAGCGCCCGCTCACCGGCTCGGCCCGGGCCGCGACCGAGCGGGAGTGCTCCAGAGCAGCCGAGATCCCGAGAGTCGTCGCAGGCGGGAGCCGCCGCTCGACGCTCGCCATCACCCGGTCGAGCAGGACGTAGTCCCCGAAATCGCGTCCCCCCTCCTGGGCCAGGACCGAATTGACCAGGCGCGAGATCACCGGCCGGTCCGCGATGTCGGGCAGGCTTCGGGACGCGCGCAGAGCCAGCGCCGTGGCGCCCCACTCGCGCCGGAGCACGAGCCCCCCGCTCAGCCGCCCATCCGCGGCGGTCCCGAACGCAAGACTCGGCCGGACAGCCACCGGGCCCGCCCGGAGCGAGGCCCCGAGCCCCAGGGTGAGCCCTTCGACCCGGTTCACCCGGACCAGGTCGCTCAGCGCACCGAACCCCAGGCGGAGTGGGGGAAGGCCGCTCAGCCCGCGATGCTCCAGGATCCGCGACGCCTCGGCACGGACCTGGTCGAGGTCCTGCTCGTCCACCGGGCGGGCCACGTCCCGAACGGCCTCGGCGAGCGGCCGATCCCACACCGCCAGCGATTCTGCCGGCGCCAGGAGGCCCCCGATCGGGGGGCCGCCCAGCACCGCCGGGGGGACCTCGACGCCGAACTCGTAGTCGCCGATTTCCCAGCGGCCGCGGATGATGCTCCGGGCCGGGAAGTCGAGCCATGCCAGGCGGCGCCGGATCTCGATCTCCTGGCGCCAGGGGAGCCAGTATTGCTGCTCGAAGCGGGCGTTATCGAGAACGATGCTGATGTCCTCCAGCGAGGCATCCAGATAGGACGCCGGGGTGAAGCTGAAGCTGAACCGCACCAGCTCGGCGGTGGCCGTTTCGATGCCCAGGACGCCGATCACTCCGGGCTGGCGAGGGTCGCGGGGCCGCACCCGCACGTGGTGGATCACGACGTCCCCCGTCCGGGAGCGGAGCCGGAGCGAATCGCCTGCCTGGAACTCGTAGATCTGCCGCCCCAGCGGGGAGAGGGGATGAACGACGTCGCGGACCTCGTCACCCTCCCCGATCCGGATCCGGGGGCCGAAGTTGCTGGTCACGATGCCCAGGTGATCGCGGTGATAGCTGATCTCGGTGGGAAGCCAGCGCCCGTCGCGCCAGGCCCGGATGATCTGCTTGCTCGTGCCGGGCGCCTGCCAATACACTTCCACCTCGAGCTGGTCGGCCTTGACGAGCCGTGGCGGGTTCGCGAGCCGGTCGCCGACCTGGGCGAGGAAGAGAACGAATCCACGGGCCACGGTGCGATAGCTCTGGAGCGCGGCCGCGGGCTGGGCCTCTTGGCGCCGGGCGATGGCCCGGTCCACCAGGGCGAGGGTTCCGGGATCGTTCCAGGACTGGGCCGCCGCCGGCCC
>JBBIMQ010000282.1:0-3925 GCA_037444345.1 Gemmatimonadota bacterium
CATCGCGACCCTCCCGCATGACCGCACCGCTGCGGGGCATCTGCTGGACCAGGCGGGCTGGCGCCTGGGGGGCGACGGCCTGCGCCGGAAAGGGGGGCGCCCGCTGGCCTTCGATATCCTGATCCCCGCCACCAGCGGATCGCGGCGCAAGATCGCGGAGATCCTGCAGGAGACCTGGCGCCGGGTGGGGGCACGCGCCAGCATCACGGCGGTGGACTTCCCCGTCTTCCAGGAGCGGCTGGGCGAGGGCCGGTTCGACACCTATATCGGCGCCTGGCTGGACGAGCCGAGTCCGAGAGGGCTCGCCGACCAGTGGACGGCGGAAGGCATCGGGGCCATCAATTACGGCCGTTATGTGAACCCGGTGTTCGATTCCCTGTTCCACCGTGCCACGCGGCTCGGCGGGGTGAGTGCGGCGCGGCGGGCATGGCGGGAGGCGATGGATACCCTGAACGCCGACGCTCCGGCGATCTTCCTCTACGCCCCCACCAACGTGGCCGCCGCCTCGCGGCGAATCGCGGGCCTGCAAGTGAATCCCTATTCCTGGTTGAGCGGGCTTCCGGGCTGGAGGCTCTTGCGCTGAACCGTCCGCTTCGGGGAATGGGGAGAGCGAGCTTCACGCCCGCCGCAGCCGGACGCCGAGTGCGGAGGGGCGCTCGCCGAGCCAGCCCAGCGAACCGGCGCCCGCAACCGCCACGCCGAGACCGGCGATGGCAGTCAGCGAGGGAGGAATCCAGGCCACCAGGTACCGGCTCTCCGGCCGGATGGTGTCGTCCTCCTCGACGAACGCAACCCAGGTATCCCAGGGAGGGCAGTCGCGATCGTCGAACAAGCCGGCGGTGGCGGCCCGTGCTGCACCCTGGGAGGAGGGCAGCGCCGGGTACCAGAGCAGCAGCCGGCCGCCGCCCAGCGGGTCGAGCGTGCGGCGCCAGCTCCGGCCCAGAATGGCGAGCCGGCGCGCCGCGACGTGGCGGAGAGCGTGGTCCAGGCTGGTCCCGTCGTGCTCGGGCTCGAGCTCGTGGCTCCGCAGCGAGAGCCCCGGTTCCGACGGATTGACCCGACGCGAGCACCACGCCACCGTTTCCGCCAGGCGTTCCCAGAACGGATCGGGACCTGCGCCGAGGTCCGGGTCGCTTCGAAGAATCTGGCGAGTGCCCGGAGGGACGGGCGGGGAGGCCAGATGTCGGGGGCTACTTTCCACTCTGCGGGAGCCCTCGTCGGCCGAGGCCCCGCGCGGTGGCCAGGGCCCCAAGCCTTGCCGGAGGTGGCAGGCAGGGCACCGGTACGCCCCGCAGCGGGGTTGCGGGCCGGAGCTGATGCCTCACAATCATGGGCAGGTTCGCCTTCGAGCGCCAGGGGTTCGGCCCGGCCCGGGGGCTCGCCGCCCCAGGGGTCACCGCTCGCTTCTCCAAGGCCGTAAGCCCCAGTGCCCGACTCGGCTCCGGATCCTCGCGGCTCGAAAGCAATGCTCCGGCAGGCCCGCTCCGCCCCCACTGCCTGGCCCAGACGCCGGCAGCAGGGCGGACGCCCCGCGGCCCCTCAGCCCTGCGCCCCAGCCTCCTGGCTGCGCCACCGGGCGGAGCGCGGCGCATTCACCAGGCGGGACGAGGAGGCCGTAGCGGGCCTCCTCTCGATTCAGCGCCGCTTGCGCTTGGGGGCCGGCTTTTCGCGCGGCGGCTTCCCGCGCTTCAGCAACTCCTTCAGCCATTTCGTGGCTGCCTCGAGGGCCTGCTTTTTCCCTCCGTAGGTGAAGTCGCCGAAGTACGCCTTGAACCTCGGGCGCCAGCCCTTCGGGGAACGCCGGTTGCCCACCCGCACGACGAACCCGAATGTCCGGGTGCTGGGCTGTTCGACGCGGGTGATGCCGGCCGGATACCGGCGCCTGGCGGTCTTCCGTGACCCGGCACGCGTCGCTTTCCTGCGACGTGCGGTCTGCGTGCGCTTGGGTGGCATAGATCTCCTCAGGGGGTTTACGGTTGCGCTGATGCGCCTCCGAGTGCTGCACGATAGCGCCAAAACCGCCTGACCGCCACCCTCGGGCCTGACGAAAGGCGCCCGGCTGTCGGCCTGGACATGCGAACCACCGGTCGAGCGAGTCGCCGCTGCGCCAGGCCCGCCGCCTGAGGATGCCGGAAGCAGCCGGATCAAGGTGCCGCGCGGCGGCGAGCGAGAACTCCGAAGGGATCGGTCGCAATCGCGAACGGCGGAGGGAGAGCCGGCTCGCGAGGCGATCGGGCCTCGGGCCGAGGGTTCGTCGCGCTGGTCACGGCGGACAGGGGGCCCGACAGGGCCCCCCAGCGCTGGCGGCACGGTGGGCGCGCGCTTTTGGTCTGGCGGCAGCCAGGGCCTGGTCGGGTCATGGTCCGGTTCCGGGCGCCGGTTCCGGCGCTGGGCCGGACAGGGGAGGCTGGCCTCCGTCCCGAGCCCGGAATAACTTTTCTTGACGAGTGCCGGTCCCCGGGGCGCCGGCGGAAAGACCGGCGCGTACCGCGGCCGGGGCTCGGAGTCTGAAGGGAGAGGGTATGCCGACCTACGAGTATCGCTGCCTGGACTGCGGGCACGAATTTGAGCGGCGGGAGGGGATGAGCGAGCACGCCAGCGCTCATCCCCGCTGCCCGAAGTGCAAGAGCGCCAAGGTGGAGCAGGTCCCCGCCGCCTTCTTCGCCAAGACCAGTCGGAAGGCGTGATCGGGCTGGTCTGCCCCACGTCAGCCGGCGCGTTGCCCCTCGGGAGCGCGCCGGAGGCGGGAGTGGCCGCGCGTTCCGGCGCCCCTCTGTGTCCGGGGACCGCCTCGCGACGCGCCTGGGCTCGGCGAATGGCGCGGCGATCGGGCGACTTGCCGGCTCCGGAGCGCCAGCGGGCGAGGTGGTCCCGGTCTCCCGGCGCCGGCGGTCGCTTGGGGGGAGGTGAGGGCGCGGCGGGCGGGACCAGTTAACCTTTCCTTTGCCCCGGCCGCGGAGCCCAGCAGGGTGCGCCCAGCATGCAGCTCTCGGGAATCCGCGCGATTCCCTCGTGGCCACCTGCTCCGGGTCCTGGGGGCGGCCTTCGGGCTCGCGGTCATCATCGGCAACACCATCGTCATCGGGATCCTCCGCACCCCGGGGGAGGTGGCCGCCTATCTGTCCGACACGGCTCTGTTTCTCGGGGTCTGGCTGGTTGGCGGTCTGTACGCGTTCCTCGGCGCGCTCTCGCTGGCCGAGCCCGGGGCCATGGTGGGCCGATCGGGGGGGCAGTACGCTTTTGTCAGGCGCGGGCTGGGGGAGTACCCGGGGTTCGTCGTGGGCTGGAGCGACTGGCTTTCGACCTCGGCGAGCCTCTCGGCCAGCGCCATCGTGTTCGCCGAGTACCTGGAGCCGCTCGCTGACCTCACCCGGGGCCGCGGCCCCGCCGTGGCGTGCGGCGTGGTGGCGGTCCTCGGGCTGCTCCACTGGCGCGGCATCCGGATCGGCGACCTGTCCCAGCAAATCCTGAGCGCGCTCAAGGCGCTCGGTTTCGTGGCGCTGATCGCCGCCTGCCTGTTCCTCCCGGTGCCGCCGGGAGAGCGGGTGGCGCCTGCCGCAGTGGCGACCGGCGCCGCCCGATTCGGCGCCGTGGTCGCTGCCCTCCAGGCGGTGATCTATACCTACGACGGCTGGACCGGGCCCCTCTATTTCGGGGAAGAGGTGAAGAACCCTGGCCGGGACATACCCCGCGCCATGGCCGGGGGGGTGATGGTCGTGATCGGGATCTACCTCCTGCTCAACCTCGCTCTGGTGCGGGTGCTCGGCGTGGGCACGATGGCGGGGGACCCCTTCGTGGCCGCGACGGCCGGCAACCGCCTGTTCGGGGCCCGGGGCGACCTGGTGATCCGGCTGCTGGTGCTGGTGGCGATCCTGGGCGGCATCAACGCGTTCATGCTCATGGTACCCCGGGTGCCGCTGGCGAT
>JBBIMQ010000283.1:0-3922 GCA_037444345.1 Gemmatimonadota bacterium
GCGGGGCCTTCCGGCTGGGCGTCTCCATGAGCTTCGCCGCCCTGGCCCTCGCCCTCTGGGGCGCCATGACCTTCGCGCGCTGGAGCGACCGCGCCCTGGGGACCGGCTGGCACTGGCGGACCCTCTTCGGCTCGGTGGGCGCCACCCTGGCCACCGCCCCGGTGACCGCCGCCCTCTTCGGCACGGTGTCCCTGGTCGGGATCGGGCTCAACTTTGTCGCCATTCCCCTCGCCGCGCTCGCGGTGCCGGGACTCTTCCTGAGCCTGCTCGCGATGCCGCTCCTGCCGGCCGTGGCCGAGCGGCTCGCGGCGGGTACCGGGGTGCTCCTGGCCGCGCTCGATCAGCTGGCCTGGTTGGGCGGTGGGCTCCCGCACGCCTATGTGGCCCAGCCGGTCGCCTGGACCTCGGCCTTGCCCTGGGTCGGGCTGCTCGGCCTGGCGCGCTGGAGCTGCGCGGGGCGCAACACCGCCGGGGTCGCCTTCCATCGCTGGGCCCAGGGGCTCGCGCTTGCGGCCTGGTGCGGAGCCGCCGCCGCGCTGGGCAGCCGCGCGTCTGACGGACCTCCCGGGCTGGCGTTACATTTTCTCGATGTCGGGCAGGGCGATGCCGCAGTACTCCGCACCCCGGGAGGTCGGTGGGTGGTGGTGGACGCCGGACCACGAAGCGAGGGGTGGGACGCGGGGCGGCGGGTGGTGGCGCCCTTCCTCGCCGGGCGGAGAGCCGGCCGGATCACCTTGCTCGTCGTGAGCCACGCCCACGCGGACCATCTGGGCGGCGCACCCGCCCTGCTCGAGCGATTCCCGACCGAGCTCGCGATCGAGCCCGCGGAGCTGGTGGCGGATCCGCTGTATACCGAGTTCCTCGATCAGGTCGCGGTCCAGGGCGCCGCCTGGCGGCCGGCCCGGCAGGGCATGAGCATCGAGCTCGACAGCGTGCGCTTCACCCTGCTCCACCCTGACACGGCCTGGTCCCGCTGGCGGCTCGACCTGAACGAGGACTCGGTGGTGCTCCTGGTCGAGTACGGCGGGTTCCGGGCGCTCCTGAGCGGCGACGCCGGCCTGCGCGCCGAGGAGCGGCGCGAAGGGCGAGTCGGGCGGGTGGCACTGCTCAAGGTGGGACACCACGGCTCCCGGTCCGCGACCGGTCCCGCGTGGCTGGAAGAACTGAAGCCCGCGGTGGCGGTGGTGAGTAGCGGTACCGGGAACCCTTACGGCCACCCCCACCGGGAGGTGCTGGACCGGCTCGCGAGCCGGGGCATCTCGGTGTGGCGGACCGACGAGCTGGGCAGCGTGAGCGTCTGGACCGACGGGCGCGTGATGGAGGTGGAGGCGCGAGGAAGGCGGGGAAGGTGCCCGGTGGCCGCGGCGGCGGGGTCGGGCTGCTGACCCCCGGCACCGGGAACGCCACCCGGGTCAGAGCCGTGACCGCGGGCCCGCAGGGTGGCCGTCGAGTCCGAGAGGGCGGCGCCGCTTCCTCGCCCCACTGGTCCGGCCGGGCGGCCTTCCTTCGTCTCCCGAAAGAACGGAGCGTGCGCCGTGCTGCAACCGAACCCGCACATCGTCACCATCGAACGCTTCATCCTCGATCAGGAACAGAAATACCCCGAGGCCACCGGGGAACTTTCCAATCTGCTCTACGACATCGCGCTGGCCTGCAAGATCATCGCCGCCGCCATCCGGCGCGCTGGCCTGGTGAACATCCTGGGGAGCGCCGGGGCCACCAATGTCCAGGGCGAGGAACAGCAGAAACTCGATGTCTTCGCCAACGAGACCATGAAGAACACGCTCAGTCACACCGGGCGCGTTTGCGTGATGGCGTCGGAGGAGGACAAAGATGTGGTCCCGGTGCCGGAGGAGTACCCGGCGGGGAAGTACGCCGTGCTCTTCGACCCTCTCGACGGCTCGTCGAACATTGACGTGAACGGTCCGGTGGGGACCATCTTCAGCATCTACCGCCGGGTGAGCCTCGAGGGGCGGGGCAGCCTGGCGGATGTGCTCCAGCCCGGCTGCAAGCAGGTGGCCGCGGGGTACGTCATCTACGGTTCCAGCACCATGATGGTGTACACCACGGGGCAGGGGGTGGCGGGGTTCACCCTGGATCCCTCGATCGGCGAGTTCCTGCTCTCGCATCCCAGGATCGTCACCCCGCGGGTCGGCATGTACTACAGCGTGAACGAGAGCAACTTCGGGCGCTGGTCCAGGGGCATCCAGTGGGCCGTGCGCGGGCTCCATGGCGACCGGCCGGACGAGATCAAGGGCAAGAACAGCCGGTATATCGGCTCGCTGGTGGCCGATTTCCACCGCAACCTGATCGCGGGGGGGATTTTCTTGTATCCGGCCGACACCAAGAACCCCCGGGGCAAGCTCCGGCTGCTCTACGAGTGCTCGCCGATGGCGTTCATCGCGGAGCAGGCGGGAGGCTCGGCGACCGACGGCACCCGGCGGATCCTGGACATCGTGCCCTCCGAGCTTCACCAGCGAACGCCGCTGGTGATCGGATCGAGGGAGGATGTGGGGTATGTGGCAGACACCTTGCGGAGGCTGGGGGAAGAGTGAGGCGCTCGCAAGGCGTGCCGAGTCCGCGACGCCTCCGCCACGTTCCCGCGGCGCTCGGAGCGACCTGCGTCGGGCGCCGCGCGGAATCGCATGCCCCGGCACCGGGGGCCCCCCGCCGCCCTGGTCCGCTCTCGATCCCTCCCCGCGCCGACCACCCTGCAGCCCCCACGGTCGCCGATGACCCGGCCTGACAAGACGGTCTACACCGCCGCTGACTGGCAAGGCTCGCCCGACCGGGACCTGGCCGCCCCCGGCCAGTTTCCCTTCACGCGCGGCATCTACCCCGGCATGTACACCGAGCGGCTGTGGACCATGCGGCAGTACGCGGGGTTCGGAACGGCGGAGGAAACCAACGAGCGGTTCCGGCACCTGCTGGCGGCAGGTCAGAGCGGGCTCTCGGTGGCCTTCGATCTGCCCACCCAGATGGGCTACGACTCCGACCACCCCATGGCCGAGGGGGAGGTGGGGCGGGTCGGGGTGGCGATAGATACTGTGGAGGACCTGGAGCGGGTCTTCCACGGGATCCCGCTGGATCAGGTGTCCACGTCCATGACCATCAACGCCACCGCCGCGATTCTCCTGGCGATGTACGTCGTGGTGGGCGAGGAACAGGGAGTGCCGCGGCAGAAGCTCCAGGGCACGGTGCAGAACGACGTGCTCAAGGAGTACATCGCGCGGGGAACCTACATCTATCCCGCGGAACCGTCGCTCCGCCTCACGACCGACATCTTCCGCTTCGTGGCCCAGGAGGGGATGAACTTCAATCCCATCTCGATCAGCGGCTATCACATGCGCGAGGCGGGGGCGACGGCGGTGCAGGAGGTGGCCTTCACCCTGGCCAATGCGCTGGAGTATGTGAGGCGCGCGGTGGCCGCGTGGCTCGAGGTGGACCGGTTCGGCCCCCGGCTCTCGTTCTTTTTCGCGGCGCATAACGACCTGTTCGAGGAAGTGGCCAAGTTTCGGGCCGCCCGGCGGCTCTGGGCCCGGCTCATGCGGGAGCGCCACGGCGCGGGCGACCAGGCCTGCCGGTTGCGCTTTCACACCCAGACCGGCGGGGTCACCCTCCAGGCCCGGCAGCCGCTCAACAACGTGGTCCGGGTGACGGTGCAGGCTCTGGCGGCGGCGCTGGGCGGGACCCAGTCGCTCCACACCAACGCCTACGACGAGGCCCTCGCCCTCCCGACCAGGGAGTCGGCCACGCTGGCCCTCAGGACCCAGCAGATCCTGGGGTACGAGACCGGCCTCACCCAGGTCGTGGACCCCCTGGGCGGGAGCTACTATGTCGAGGCGCTCACCGACCGGATCGAACGCGAGGCCCGGGCGCTGATCGAGACGGTGGACCGGCTGGGGGGGGCCGCCTGCGCCAT
>JBBIMQ010000284.1:0-3917 GCA_037444345.1 Gemmatimonadota bacterium
GCTCCAGGCTGGCGCCGCCTCCCAGTCGGGGTGGTTGTCGGGCCCGTCGAACGACGTGACCCAGAACGGGACCGCATCGCGAGCTGCTTGCATCACCCAGATATCGTAGTTGTCGTGCCGGTCGGGGTCGGGCCCTGCGCGCTTGCTCACGAAGGCCAGGTACCGGCCGTCCGGCGACCAGGCGGGCAGCACTTCGTCGAAGCGACCCGGCGTCAAGAGATCGAGTGTGCGGCTCGCGAGATCGAACCGGTAGAGATGCTGCCGCCCGCCGGTGAGATAACCCCGGGCGTCGTCCTTGAAGAAGAAGCGGTCAATGACGATCGGTGGGCTGGTCTTCCGCCAGGTGCCGCAGTCGGAGCCGGCTTCGACCAAGTCGGCATCCATGACGACGAGCGCCAGATGCTGCCCGTCCGGCGACCAGGCGAAATCCTCGATGCCAGCCCGGAGGTGGGTGAGGCGCTCCGCCTCGCCGCCCGCGAGGTCGAGGAGCCAGAGCTGGTCCCCGCTGGCCCTCTCGTCTCCTCCGCGGCGCGAGAGGAACGCGATCCGCCGTCCGTCGGGGCTTCAGCGCGGGGTGTGTTCGTCTTCGCCGGGCGTCTTGGTCAGGCGGATCGTGGTGTGTCCGTCCGAGCTGGCGAGCCAGAGGTCGCCGTTGCGCCGGTCGCTCTTCCGGTCCGTCGCCGAGACCACGTACGCCACCCACTCGCCGTCGGGGGAGATCTGAGGGTCCGAGACTTCCCGCAGGCGGTCGAGGTCCTCGAGGTCGAGGGGGCGCCCGGGGGCACTCTGGGACGCAAGGGAGCGGGGGAGCGCGAGGCCGAGCGCGGCCACGAGGGAGACCAGTCTGGGAGCCATGGCGCCGGGAGGAAGGGTGCCGAACAGTAACCCCGACCGGCCCTGGGAAACGAGCGGGGTGCGGGGTCGCGGTGCGCCACCCCTGGCGCAGCTCCTCCTGCCGCCCGAGATTCCTGCCGCCATGGCTGCCCATCGCTACCCCGAGTCCCACGTCTTCTACCGGAAGCTCACCCGGACCTTTCCACTCATCGTCCAGGGCGAAGGCTGCTGGCTCACCGATGAGACGGGCAAGCGCTACCTGGACGGCTCGGGAGGGGCCTTCGTCGCCAATCTGGGCCACGGGGTGGCGGAAATCGCCGAGGCGATGGCGGAACAGGCCCGGCGGATCGCGTATCTCAACGGGACGGCGTTCACCAGCGAGCCGGTGGAGGCGCTGGCGGCGGAGATCGCCGCCCTGACCCCGGCCCCGCTCGACAAGGTGTATTTCCTCGGGAGCGGCTCGGAGGCGGTCGAGGCCGCGCTCAAGCTGGCCCGGCAGTACTGGGTGGAGACGGGAAAGCCGGGCAAGCACAAGGTGATCGCTCTTTCCCCCGCCTATCACGGCAACACCCTGCTCGCGCTCTCGGCGTCCGCCCGGGAGCATTACAAGACCTACTACCGGGAATGGCTGGTGGATGTCCACCGGATCCCGGCCCCCTACGCCTACCGCTGCGAGTGCGGGGGGCGGAACCCGGAGTGCCCCACTTGCAGTGGCGCCGGTCTGGAACGGGCGATCACCCAACTGGGCCCGGAGCGCGTCGCGGCGTTCATCGCCGAGCCGGTGGGCGGCAGCAGCACGGGCTGCGCCGTGCCGCGGCCCGATTATTTCCGCCGGGTGCGGGAGATCTGCGATCGCTTCGACGTGCTCTTGATCGCCGACGAGGTGCTGACCGGCGCGGGACGCACCGGGAGCTGGACCGCGATCGAGCAGTTTGGCGTGGTGCCGGACATCATCACCTTCGGCAAGGGGCTGACGGGCGGATACGCCCCGCTCTCCGCCGTGGTGGCCTCGGAGCGGCTGCTGGACCCGATCGCCAGGGGCTCGGGTGCGCTGCTCCACGCCCAGACGTTCTCCCACCACCCGGTGCTCTGTGCCACGGGGCTTGCGGCGGTGCGCTATCTCCGGCGCCACCGGCTGGTCGAGCGCTGCGCGGCGCTGGGGCCGGTGTTCCACCGCAAGCTCCAGGCGCTGGAGGAGCTCCCTCACGTGGGCGAGGTGCGGGGCCGGGGACTGCTCGCGGGGGTGGAGTTCGTGCTGGACCGGGGCTCGCGGGCGCCGTTCCCGCGCCAGGTCAAGTTCGCCGAGACCTTCGTCGAGGCGGCGCTCGACGCCGGGCTCATGGTCTGGCCCAATGTGGGCCATGCCGACGGGACCAACGGCGATCTGGTTTGCCTGGCTCCCCCCTTCGTGATCACCGAAGGCGAGCTGGACGAACTGGTCCGGCGCTTCGGGGCGGCGCTGGAGCGGACCCTGGCCCTGGTGGCCTGACGCTCCCCCCTCGATCCCGGCCTCTCGTACGCGGAGCCCTGCCGGGGGCCGCCCGGCCCCCCGGCCCCTAGACCGGTCACCGGGTGCGGCCTAGTATCCCTGTGCTCCGATCGGGGCGAGTCGAGGCGGGTCCGGACGGCGGACGGTCGAGTGCGGTCTGGCGGCTCACCCCCCCGCCCCCTGGCGCGAGGAGGTGGCTCATGACAGCGGTCACGCAGCAGAAGATCACGTACACCACGGCCAACGTGGATCTGGAGGCCTTTCACCAGGCCTTCGATCAGGCGCTGGAGAAAGTGCGGGGCGAGGCCGGCAAGAGCTATCCCATCTACATCGGAGGCCGGGCGGTGGAGGTGCCGAACCGCGAGCCCCTGGTGGACGTCTCGCCCATCGACACGAGCTTTGTGCTGGGGCGCTTCGCCGCGGCCTGGCCAGAGCACGTGGACCAGATCGTCAAGGCGGCCAAGGCGGCCGCGCCGGCCTGGGGCCGGACCCCGTGGACGGAGCGGGTGCGCCTCCTGCGCCGGGCGGCGGAACTCATCCGGGAACGGAAGTTCGAGCTGGCCGCGATCATGGCGCTGGAGGTCGGCAAGAATCGGATGGAGGCCATGGGCGACGCCGAGGAGGCGGCTGATCTCATGGACTATTACGCCCAGCAGGTGGAGGACGCTCGGGGCTTCATCCGCGAGATGGCGAGGCTCACCCCCGTGGAGCGCAACACCGATGTCCTCCGTCCCTACGGCGTCTTTGTCGTCATCAGCCCGTTCAACTTCCCGCTGGCCCTGGCCGCGGGGATGTCGTCGGCTGCGCTCCTGGGCGGGAACACGGTGGTCTTCAAGCCGGCGGAGGACACTCCCTGGACCGGGCACAAGCTGTACGAGGTCTATCGCGACGCGGGCGTGCCGCGCGGCGTCTTCAACCTGATCACCGGGCGCCGGGAGGACATCGGCGACCCGCTCTGGCAGCACCCGCTGGTGGACGGGGTCGCCTTCACCGGGTCCAAGGCAGTGGGGCTTCGCATCTTCCAGGGCCTCTCCACCCGCTGGGTGAAGCCCTGCCTGATGGAGCTGGGCGGCAAGAACGCCACCATCGTGACCGACAGTGCCGATCTCGAGGCCGCGGCCGAGGGCGTCATGCGCTCGGCGTTCGGGCTGCAGAACCAGAAGTGCAGCGCCACGAGCCGGGTGTACGTGCTTCGGAGCGTGGCCCAGCCGTTCATCGCCAGGCTGATCGAGAAGACCAAGGCCATCCGGATGGGCGACGTCACCCAGCGCGACGTCTGGTTCGGGCCGGTGATCAACGAGCGAGCGGTCCAGCGCTGGGAGCGGGCGGTGAGCCAGGCCCGGCGCGAGGGAGAGATCTTGCTCGGTGGCGAGCGGCTGAAGGGCGGGGTGTTCGACAAGGGTCACTTCGTGGCCCCCACGATCGCAGCGCTCCCGCTCACCAGTACCCTTTTCTTCGAGGAGCTCTTCTGCCCCTTCCTCGCGATCGGCGAGGTGGAGAGCTTCGACCAGGCCGTGGCGGAAACGAACAAGGCGGAGTACGGCCTCACGGCGGGCCTCTTCTCCCGGCGGCCGGAGGAGATCGAGCGGTTCTT
>JBBIMQ010000285.1:0-3917 GCA_037444345.1 Gemmatimonadota bacterium
GGTGCCGACGCCGCGGCCCTGCACCGACGGATCCACCGCGAGCCAGTAGAGGTCCCAGGTCCCCACCGTGCACGGGGTCTCGCCCCAGCAGATCCACCCCACCAGCGTCCCGTCGAGCTCGGCACCCAGCACGTAGTACGGCCGGTTCTCCGGAGCCGCGCCGGATGGGCCGAACCGCACCGCCTCGCGAAGCACTTCCTCCGCGACGGCGAGTTCCGCGTCCCGAAACAGTCCTGTGGCCCGGGTGAGTTCCACCACCCGGGCCACGTCGTCACCACCGAGGCTCCGGAGCCGGGGGCCTACCAGCGTGGTCATGTGCGGGAGGGGGTGGTGTCGCCGACCAGGGCATTGGCGGCCCGGGAGGAGGAGGAGCGGCTCAGCGCCTCGTCGGCGATGCGGTGGATCAGCTCCTCGTAGCTCCAACCCTGCACCCTCGCCATCCGGGAGAGACCGGCGCTGTCCGAGATGTCCGGGTTCGGGTTCACCTCGAGCACGTAGGGCTGGCCGGAGGCGTCCACCCGGATGTCCACCCGGCCGTATCCCTCGGCGTTGCACAGCTCCTCCCAGGCCTGGCGGGCGACTGCGGTAATCCGCTTGGCGAGGTCCGGCGGGATATCGGCCGGGCAGACCGGCACCGAGCCCAGGTCTTCCGGGCTGCCGGTCTCCCACTTGGCGGCGTAGGTGAGGATGGGCCAGCTCCCTTCCGGCATGTTGTCGAAGCAGAGCTCGGCCAGGGGGAGGGGCCGCTCGCCCACGAACCCGACGTTGAACTCGCGGCCGGCCACGAATTCCTGGACCAGGACCTCCTCCCACTGCTCCGACATTTCGGCGAGGCGCTTGCGCAGCGCCTTCTTGGTGGTGCAGACCGAGCCGCTGTCAATGCCGACGCTGGCGTCTTCGGCGGCCGGCTTGACGATGACCGGCAAGGTGAGGTCGTGGGGGATCTTGTTGCCCTGCGCCAGCGCGAATCGGGGGATCGGTATCCCCGCCCGGGCGAGGAGGGTATTGGCGATGTGCTTGCGATGGCAGACGCTCACAGCCCAGGGGCGGCAGCCGGTGTAGGGAACGCCGGTCAACTCCAGCGTGTTGACGACGTAGTCCTCGAAGCGGGAGATGCCGCCGATCCCCTCGCACAGATTGAAGACCAGGTCGGCCCGGCGGACCTTGGGGAGCCACCGGAAGTCGCCGGGCTGGCGAACCGGAACGATGCAGGCCTCCGCGCCCCGGGCCCGGAGACAGGCCTGCACCTCCCGGGCGCTGTCCACCACCGAGGCCACGTCCTTGTGGTCCCAGGTTTCCCAGCCACCGTCAATCAGGATGACAACCTTCACGCGGCCGCCTCTGCGAGCAGCGACCGGCCGCTGATTCGGCGCCAGGCGATGTCCGCCACGGTGCGAATCAGCTCGTCATAACTCATGCCGGCCGCCCGGGCCGCCTTGGGGAAGCAAGAATTGTCCCGCGGATCCGGCAGGATGCCGGGGAGGGGGTTGAGCTCGACCACGTTGGGAAGGCCGGCCACATCGCAGCGGATGTCCACCCGGCACCAGTCGCGGCACTCGAGGGCCTGGTAGGCGGCGAGGGCGACCGCCCGGATCTGGCTCGCCAGCCGCGCCGGGATCCGGGCCGGGCACTCGAAGATCTCCAGCGGGTCGTCGGGGTTGTCCCAGATCCACTTGGCCTCGTAGCCGTAAATGGGCGGGGCCCCTTCCGGAAGTTCCTCGAACCGCATCCCGACGATGGGCAGGCAGCGGGCCTCCTTGCCGTTCCCGAGAATCGCCACCGTGAACTCGGCGCCCGGGAGGTAGGTCTCCACCAGCACGGGCTCCTGATAGGTGGCCAGGAGGTAGTCCACCTGCTTGACCAGCTCCTTGCGACTGTGGCAGAGGCTGCGGACGCTGACCCCCTTGCCGGATCCCTCGAAGGCCGGCTTGGCGAACAGGGGGAAGGGCAGCGAGCACGCCCGCGCATCGGCCGTGGTGCGGGCCAGGATGAAGGGCGCCGTGGGCACCCGGCGGACCTGGAGAATCTCCTTGGCCCGTCCCTTGTGGAGGGCGAGCGAGAGCGTGAGGGGGTCCGAGGCGGAGTACGGAATGCCAAGAAACTCGCAGATTGCAGGAACGTGGCCTTCCCGATTGGGGCCGTACAGCCCCTCGGCCACGTTGAAGACGAAGTCGGGGCGGGTCTGGAGCAGGCGGACCGGGAAATCCTCGATCGCTTCGAGACGGATCACCTCGCCCAGCGGACGCAGGGCGCGTTCGACGGCGTCTATTGTGGCCGGTTCGTCCCACTCGGCATAGAGGTCGGGCTGTTCGAGATCGTAGCGCAGCGCGCGGGGGGAGGCAGAGGACGCCCCGGCCTGGTCGGCGGCCGGCGCCTGGGGTTTCAGGTTATAGGCGAGTCCGATCCGAACTGCCAAACGGGTCCTCTGCGAGGTCGTTCACCGCGCGGTTGCAAAAAAGGCCGCCCAAGTGGAGCGAGCCGACGCGGTGGTACTGCAGATGCCGTACCCTAAGGTAAGAAAGGCCGCGCGAACGCACAATAGCTTTTTGCCGATCTCGCCGCGTCACGGTTGCGGTCGAGTGCGCGCGGGTGGCCACAGTCCCGCGTGCCGGCTCGCGCTCAGACCTTGTGGAAGCCCACGCGTCCCGCTTCGGTGCCGTCGGCGGCACGATAGATCTCGAAGTCGGGGAAGAAGGCGGGCGCCTCCCGTTGCAGGACCCGGAGGCACGCCACCGCGAGCCTGCGGATCTCGAGCTCGGCCCCCTCGCCGAGCCGCAGTTCCAGCATGGTGCGCCAGGCCCGGACGTTGGCACTCACCACGATCTTCACTTCGGTGGCGTTGGGGAGCACGCTGCGGGCCGCCTCGCGGGCGAGCTTGCGGCGGTGGACCTTGTCCTCCACCCAGGAGTACTTCTCCATGAGGTGCTCGACCGCGCTCACGTACGCGGCCTGCGCCGCCTCGACCTGGGTCCGCCACGCGGCCTCCAGCGCCGGGTCGCCCTGAATGGCCGGCGGCATGACGAAGGCGGCGTGGGACTCGTCCACGTAGCGCTGGGAGAGCTGGGAGTACCCGAAGCCAGCGCGGTGGCGCACCAGCTCGTGGCTGCACGACCGGCTGATTCCCTCGATCAGCAGGACGTACACCGCGTGTTCGAACACCGACCCGTGCCCCTGCCGCAGGATATTCCCGAGGTACTCGGCCGTGGAGCGGCCAGCGGGATTGGCCTGGCTCATGTAGCAGATGCGGCCGGCGAACTCCGCCAGGCGTTCGCCGTCGGTGGACTCCCCCTTCCAGGCCACCCTGAGATGCGGCGGCTCCAGGAACTGAGGGCGGCCGATGAGGGTGACGGTGGGAGCTGTGATGATCTCGGTCGTCATCGCGATCATGGGTGGCAGGGCCTCAATCGTCCTCCGCTGGGGACAGCGAGGGCGCCGGGGCCTCGGGTGGAACAGTCTCGGGCTGATCAGCGAGGTCGAGCCGGCTCCGCGCGTAGTCGCCGGTCTGTTCGATCTGGCGAAGCGCCAGGGCGATGTCGTCCGGCAGGGGCGCGGCAGCGGGGCCCACCTTGAGCCTCACGAAGGGCGAGGCATCGGCGGAGACCTTGACGCCCGGGTTCAAGATACCCAGGGGATCGAAGGCGCTCCTTACCCGCCGGAAGAGCGCGGCCAGCTCCGGGCCGTACTGTCGCGGCAGCCAGGGGGTGCGAAGCCGCCCGTCGCCGTGTTCTCCGCTCAGGGTTCCCCCGAGCTCGAGGGCCGCCGCCTGGACCTCCTCGTAGAGGTGGATGACCTGCTCGGTCCAGTCCGGGCGGGCGAGTTCGGGGAGCAGGTTGACGTGGACGTTGCCGTCTCCCGCGTGGCCGAAGATCACCGCCGCGAGGTCGCGGGCCCGGGCGGCTTCGCGAATGGTTCGGACG
>JBBIMQ010000286.1:0-3892 GCA_037444345.1 Gemmatimonadota bacterium
TCGGCGAGCATCCAGCAGAGATTCAGCAGGTCGCGCGCGGTGGCATTCACGCCGCGGAGCAGCACCCCCTGGTTGCGGACGTCGCGGAAGCCGATCTCGAGCAGCTTCCGGGCCGCGCGGCCGACCAGCGGGGTCACCTGCTGCGCGGCGTTGATGTGGGTGTGGAGGGCGAGGTCCACCCCGCGGTCGAAGGCCTTCCGGGCCAGCCGCTCGAGCCAGGCCAGCACCTCGCTCTGGAGAAAGTGCTGGGGGAGCCCGGCCAGCCCCTTGCTCGCCAGCCGAATGTCGCGGATGTGCTCGATGTCGAGCAGGGCGCTGACGAACGGCTCGAGCTGGCTGATGTGCAGGTTGGCGATGTCGCCGCCGGAGACCACCACGTCCCGCACCGACGGGGTCCGGCGCAGGTAATCGAGAATCTGCTGGTGCCGGTCCTTCTGCGGGACGTGGAACTTGAGCTTGGCGACCTGCGGGACATCGTTGCCGACCAGGTCCATGCGGGTGCAGTGCCCGCAGTACTGCGGGCAGGTCGAGAGTAGCTCGGCCAGCACCTTGGTGGGATAGCGGTGGGTGAGTCCCTCGACCACCCACATCTCCGCCTCGTGGAGGCTGTCCCGCGAGGCGCGCGGATGACTGGGCCAGTCGGTCCGGCGGTCGTCGAACGCCGGGGCCATGTAGCGGCGCACCGGATCCTCCCACAGGTTGAACACATCCATGGTGTTCAGCATGTGAGGCGGGATCAGCATGGACATGGTGGCACGGTGCTCCTGGTCCCGGGCGATGCTCCGGGCGAGCGAGTCGGGCAGGAGATCCCCCAGCACCTGGCGGAGCTCGCGCAGGTTCTTGATGGTGTGGCGCCGCTGCCAGAGCGCGTTCTCCCAGTCGGCCTGGCTCCCGTCCTTGTAACCCGGAATCCTGGTCCAGTCCGGCTCGGCATAGGGGAGTGCGGGCGGGTAGGGGATCGGCTGGCCGGCCCGGGGCTCGGGTGCCTGCTTGATTGGCTCCATGCTGGCCCTCACGGTACTGATCGGCGGCGGGCAGAGACCCGGCCGCGCATGCGCAGAAAGCGCTTGACCGGATGAACGGTAATATATAATATATGATCCCGCAATGACCCAGCCCTCCAGTCCTGCCCGCACCGGATCCGCTGTGGATCTGAGCCAGGTGTTGAGCCGGGTGCCCCGGCTCCCGAAGCAGGCGACTCACGAACTCGTCGCCAGCGTGCTCCGAGAGGCGATCACCCGCGGCCTGCTCAAGGCCAATCAGCCCCTGCCCCAGGACGAGATCGCCGCCCAGCTCCGGGTGAGTCACATCCCGGTGCGCGAGGCGCTGCGGCAGCTCCAGTCGGAGGGGCTGGTCACCTACCTGCCCAATCGTGGCGCCATGGTGAGTGCCCTGACACCCGACGAAATCCGGGAGATCTACGAGATCCGGGCCATCCTCGAGACCGCCGCCGTGCGGCGCGCGGTGGGCCGGCTCTCCGCCGAACGGCTGGCCCAGGCCGCGGCCATCCTCGATCGCGCGGAGCAGGTCGCGGATGCCGCCGCCTGGGGTGCGCTCGACGTCGAGTTCCACCGCTCCATCTATGGGCTGGAGGACCGGCCCCGGTTCGGGGAACTCATTGATGGGCTCCTCCGGCGGGTGGACCGGTACTGGCTGGCTCACGGTCTGATGCTCCGCTACCGGGCGGACTTCGAGCGGGAACACCGCGCACTGTTGGATGCGCTCCGCGCCCGGGATGCGGACGCCGCCGCATCGCTGCTCGAGCGGCACCTGGCAGGCGCGGCGGAACGACTGGCCACAGCCCTGGAGAGCGAGGCGCTGGCAGCCTGCGCCGGCACGCCGAGCTGGAGGCCATGACGCCTCGCTCGGGCCAGCCGGCGAGCGGCAAGGTGGTCTCCATGCGGGAGGCCATCGCCGCCCATGTCCGGGACGGCGACACGGTGGTCATCGAGGGCTTCACCCATCTCATCTGCTTCGCCGCCGGGCACGAGATCATCCGGCAGCGGCGGCGCGACCTCACGCTCTGCCGCCTGACGCCCGACCTCATCTATGATCAGATGATCGCGGCCGGCTGCGCCCGGAAGCTGGTCTTTTCCTGGGCCGGCAATCCGGGAGCCGGCTCGCTCCACGCCTTCCGCCGAGCCGTCGAGCGAGGCGATCCGCCCCTCGAGATCGAGGAATACAGCCATTTCGGGATGGTGGCGCGCCTCTCAGCCGGCGCGGCCCGCCTGCCGTTCTGGGTGATGCGCAACTACATGGGGACCGACCTGCCGGCGGCCAACCCCCGGATCCGCACCGTGACCTGTCCCTACACGGGCGAGGAGCTGGCCACCGTGCCGGCGCTCAACCCCGACGTGACGATCATTCACGCGCAGCGTGCCGACCTGAATGGCAACACGCAGGTCTGGGGCCTGCTGGGCGTCCAGAAGGAGGCCGCCTTCGCCTCCAAGCGCGTGATCGTGGTGGTCGAGGAGCTGGTGGATGAAGCCGTGATCCGTGCCGACCCTAACCGCACGCTCATCCCCGGCATGATCGTGGACGCGGTGGTGGTCGAGCCCTGGGGGGCGCATCCCTCGTACGCTCAGGGCTACTACGATCGGGACAACGATTTCTACGTGGCGTGGGAGGGCATCACCCGCGACCCGGCAAGGCTCCAGGCCTATCTCGACGAGTTCGTCTACGGGGTGCGGGACCGGGCGGAGTACCTGGCTCGGCAGCCGGCGCTGCAGCGCCTCAGAGCCCGGGAGCGCCGCTGCGCCGGCGTGAACTATGGGTTCTAGCGGGGCCCTCCCGGCCGGTCCGGGCCGCCCCCGGAGGACCTGGGGGCCCGTCCGGTTCCTGACCACGGCCCGTTCGTTTCAGCCACTCCCCCTGACGCTCGAGCCATGACACCCACGGCGTCCCTCGCCTATACCCCGTCCGAAATGATGGCCGCCATCGCGGCGCGCGAGCTCCGGGACGGCGAGGTGGTCTTCGTCGGGATCGGGCTTCCCAATCTCGCCTGCAACCTGGCTCGGGCCCTGCATGCCCCGAATCTCGTGCTCATCTACGAGTCGGGTGCGGTGGGCGCGGTGCCGGAGCGGCTGCCGGTCTCGATCGGCGACCCCGCCCTGGTCACCAACTCGCTCATGGTGTGCAGCATGGCGGACGTGTTCCAGCTCTTTCTCCAGAACGGGAGAATCGAGGTGGGATTCCTGGGCGGCGCGCAGATTGACCGCTACGGCAACATCAACACCACGGTGATCGGCCCCTACGAGCGCCCGAAGGTGCGGCTACCCGGAAGCGGGGGCGCCGCCGAGATCGCGATCCATGCGCGGCGGGTGCTCCTCGTCTCGCGGCTGTCGCCCCGGGCCTTTCCGGAGCAGGTGGACTTCCTCACCAGTCCGGGGCAGGTGTGCCGGGGCCGGCGGCGCCGCGAGCTCGGCATGCCGGGTGCGGGGCCAGTGAAGGTGATCACTGACAAGGCCGTGCTGGAAAGCGAGGCGGAAACCGGCGAGCTGGTTCTCTCCGGCCTCTACCCGGGCGTCACCGTGGAGGAGGTGCAAGCCAACGTCGGCTGGCCGCTCCGGGTCCGGGCCCGGCTCGAGCTCCTCGACCCTCCCTCGGGCGAGGAGCTCCGTCTCCTGCGCGAGGTGATGGACCCGCGGCGACTCTACCTGGGAGAGTAGGGCGGCGGGCCGGAACTGCGCGAGACGGTTTCAGAGCCGCTTGGTGTAGATCACCTGGTCGTCGCCGGGGGCGTAGTAGTCCCTGACGACGGCGGCCACGGCGTATCCCCGCGCCTCGTAGAACCGCCGCGTCGCCGCATAGTCGGCGCGGCCGGAAGTGTTGACCGCGACGAGCCGCGCCCGCCCTCGCAGTTCCCGCTCCATGGCCTCGACCAGGGCGGTGC